>CAIWHS010000644.1 GCA_903912515.1 uncultured Planctomycetaceae bacterium | reverse complement strand
CCAAGACGGGGTTTGGCTTTGCCCTCACCCCAAGACTCGATCCATTGCTCGTTTTCATTGGTTTCAAAAACTTCCCGCATGGCGGAGAGCCTGTCCATCGCCTTGCCAGAACGGCTGATCGTGACCCAGCATGTGCCGTACTTGTCTTGGCCTGTGACAACTTGGCCCCGTTGGACAAGAATGCGCCATCCCTCACTTTGGGCCAGGTTCGAGAGCACTGGTTCAAAGTCGAGATAACGATTGGCAATGTTCACAACGACCATGCCGTCTTCTTCAAGCTTGTCGAAATAAACTCCAAATGCCTCACGGGTTAGCAAGTGAACAGGGACCGAGTCCGAGGCGAAAGCGTCCATGAACAGAATGTCGAATTTACCTGCTGAAACATCGTGCTTTTCAATCACTTTTCTGCCGTCACCAAGCTTCACATCCACTGTGGCCCCACGCCTCCGAGCGTCGGTCATGTAGGTGAAATACTCATCTGTTTGGCTAGCGTAACGCACCATGGCTGGGTCGATTTCAAAAAGAGTCAGCGCCCAACCAGCTTCTGCATAAGATGCCAAGGTCCCGGTGCCAACACCTAAAATAGCAATTCGTGGCAGCCTTTGCTTTTCTTGGCTTCTCACGGTCAATTCGCGAAAGATCTGGCCGATAGCACCAGACCGCTGGAAGTAGGTTATAGGTTCCCTGCGGCTCTCAATCGGTTCAAAAATTTGCATGCCATGATTTGTGGTGCCGTGCAGCATGCGGTGATAAATGCGCGGCTGGGGGATGTAGCTACCTGCCAGCGGGTCAAAGTAGCTGTGTGTGTAATGTATTTTTTCAATCCTGAATGCACCAAAGAAATTGCGTTCCTGAACAAGCGGAGGCGTGTTCAATGCCGGGTCAAGCCATTTGAAAAGGGTCCCAGTCCATCCCCCAGGGGGAAGTATCGAACGAACTTTTTCTCTGGGAATGAAGGCTTGAATCGCCAGAACTCCCGCAACCAAGAATCCAATGGCGAATACCAAGCCCTGAACCGCAAACTTCCCAACCCGCCATCTGGGTGAAACCGAAAAGCTTGGAGCTATCAGGCAGGCCAAAGCGCCAACAAGTGGGTACTCAACAATCCGATTAAAAAGAATTGGCGATAAAACCGTATTGAAAAGCCCTCCAAGTACCCCCCCCAAGGACATCGCAAGATAAAACCCGGTCAGGTGGCGGGCATCAGGGCGAGACTTGGCCAATTCGCCATGGCAAACCATGGAAACAACAAACAAAAGCCCAAGATGAAGGAAAATGGCCTCCAGTTCGCTCACCGCCATCTTTTCCCGAATGTTGGGGAGAGAAACCACCATCAAAAGAAGAATGGGAAGCAAAACAATCATGAAAGCGTGTTGTCGATTGGCCGAACGAGCCAGAAAAACGCTGCCAATCGCAATTGCCAAAAAGAAACATATTTCAGCTGAACTCAGTTGGATGGGGTTGGATAAGACCTTAGTCAACCGTTTGGAAAAATCATCGGAAATGCCCGAAAACAACAAATCACCAGCCCCGGCTATCGCCAAACAGGCCAGCAAAGGCAGGCCCAAAATGGCCCCTTGATAAACCCAGGACGGGATGGAAGAGAAAACAAGAATGAAACTCAAAAGGTAAAGGGCAAGAGGCAGAATCCACAAAAGCGGCATCGGGGCGATGTCGGTGGTTAGGTGGGTGGTGGTTCCGATCATCAAGCTGCTTGGAATGAATGCGAGGGCAACCCAACCTGCTTGCGTGCCAAAAGACGGGGAAGGGCTTGCAGTTGCTGCGTTTGCGTTGGTGCTTGACTCAACTGCTGCATTTTGGCTGCCAAGGCGTGCACAGATTAAAACCAGTGCCAAGAAAACTACATAACCAATGGTCCAAGCGAATGATTGTTGGTGAATAGTTAAATTGGGCTCCAAAACCAGCGGGTAGCAAATTAGCGTGAGCATGCTGCCAAAGTTGCTGGCCGCATAAAGAAAGTATGGATCTTTAGCCTGAGGGTGGTTAGTGGAAGAGAACCAGCGCTGCAAAAGAGGTGCTGTGGTGCTAACCGCAAAAAAAGGAACACCCGCACTGAAAAGCAGCACCGCCAAAAGCCATGGAATCGGGTTTGATTCGGTGGGGGTTGGCAGGATGGATCTCGTCAGAGGCTCTATTTGGAACTGCAGCAGCACTAGAGGGATTAGCCCAGCGCACAGTAACCCGGCATGCACTTTGATTTGTTTGCTTTTGGACATCGATGAAAGAAAATGAGCGTAAGAATAACCGCCCAAAAGAAGGCCCTGAAAAAACACCATGCAGGTGTTCCAAACTGCCGGGGTGCCACCTAAGTAAGGAAGAAGGATCTTCCCCACCATGGGTTGAACCCAAAAGAGTAACAAGGCGCTTTGAAAAAGCGTCAGCGTAAATGCACCAAGAAGGAACCATGCCACTGATTGCTATTCCCGATTTGATTGGGTTACGACATTCAAAACACAAGATGGCCTTGGATCAGTATGCGGAAAGTCCCTATCCTTGGCCAAAGGTAGGCAATTGGATTTCCCTAATTTGCCAACTAGAATCAATGTAGCATAGTGAGGGCATTTGATATGGGTAGCAACTGGGCTGGAGCCATTCGTAAAAAGAAAATGCGCCGGACTCGCAAAGAGCAAAAGCGTTTGATGTCAAAAGAGTGCTGCTCTGACACTAAGTCTTGCAATACTGAGAAAAAGGCTTAACTGATTTTCGGTTTTTACGAAACTAGAGGTTGCCCCGCCTTCACCGGCGGGGTTAGTCTTTTCATAACAGGCGAACGCGATCTAAGGGTAGGATGCCCTAGCCTCGCCTAATCTTCGGGGTTCTAGGCATGGATAGCCTGGGCTCATATAAGCCATTTCCGCTTCCAGCAGCGGCAAAGTCAAATTGGGACAATGCCTTTCAGGCAGATCCTTTTTCGTTGGCAATCCACTCCGTTGATTCCCCTAAATTAAGCGTGATTTTGGTCAATTACCGCCAATGGAATCAGACATCTCTACTCACCAAAAGGCTTTCTCAAGGCCGGTTGGTGAAGTCCGGCTTGGCTGAAGTGGTCATCATCGATAATCACTCCGGCCCTCATAGAAAAATCAATGAACTCAGGCGAAAAGAAGGGGTTTCCATTCGCAGGTGGGGGACAAACCAAGGTTTCGCCCGAGCGGTGAACGAGGGTATTAGGCTAAGTCGTGGTGAATGGCTCCTTTTGCTCAATCCCGATATGACGGCACTTCCCGGCTTTTTGGAAGCAGCGCTTTCTGCGGCTGAACAAATGGCGGCAGAAGAACCCCGGGCAGGCATTGTTGGCCTTGGCTTGTTGAACTCGGAAGGCACCCAACAGCGGTCTACAGGGCCCATTCCAACCCTTTTTGGCACTATTTGGCGGCGATTTCTGCCCAGATATTTACGCAAATACCACATGACGACCCCGGGCAGGAAAACGGTTTCCTGGACCAGCGGATGTTGCATTCTTGCCCGAAGGTCTTGCCTGGAACAGGTTGGTGGGCTAGATGGCGATTTCTTTCTTTATTACGAGGATGTTGATCTTTGCCTGAGAGCTTGGAAGGCCGGCTGGCAAGTCTGGCACGAGCCAGCGGTTTGCCTTACCCACCACGCCCCTCTACACAGGCGAAAGGTTCCCCAACATTTGCAAACGGTGACCAGGCATGCGTTGATGCTGTTTGCCCACAAACATTGGCCGAATTGGCATAAAAAAATTCTTTTTGGAATCATCAAATTGGAGGCTTGGGCCCAAGGCGTTTTTGGACGTGACCCTGGCAAAAAGCCTGGCCTAATCGAACGCGTCAAAATTTGCGGGCTCATCATGGCGGGGAAGGTTCAGGAGTCGCGAAAAGCCTTGGAGGCATTGCTGGCATCCTCGCCAAGCCCCTACATGCGCGAGGATACTCGTGCTGCATGATCGGATAACGTCGGTGACTTACACCCCGGCGGATCTTGCCATTGTCATTCCCTCCCATAGCCAAATTGAATGCCTGAGCAGGTGCCTTCGCTTGCTTGAGGAGCATGGACATCCCTCAACACAGGTGATTGTGGTGGACGATGGTTCGCAAGGTGCAGAGGTTTCAGCCTGCGCGCGCCAATTCAAAATCAACAAGATTATTCGCAATGAAATGCCACTTGGGTTTTGCAAGGCAGCCAACATCGGTTTGGCCCATGCAGAAAAGCCAATTGTCCAACTGTTAAATGATGATGCCTGGGTGACCAAAGGGTGGGCGGACAAAGTTCTGCCAAAATTTTCGGATCCCAAAATTGGTGCTGTGGCACCTTTGGTGATGATGGATGATCAGGATACCAACCGTCTGGACAGTGCCGGCGATCGCTACAACCTGGCTGGGATAGTGGCAAAACGCGGACACGGGTTGAGCGTCGGCTCCCAAAAAGGCAAGCTTTTCAAAACAACTCGAGGTCGATGGGTTTTGGGTGCCAGCGCCTCTAGCGCCTTCTACCGTCTCAATGCCTTGCGACAAGTGGCGTTCCTGGATGAATCTTTCGGGGCTTATTTCGAGGATGTTGATTTATCTTTCCGCCTCAATAAAGCTGGTTGGCGGGTTTGGCACGAGCCTCAGAGCCTTATTTTTCATGGTGTTTCCTCGAGTTATGGGCGCACTCCAAAGCCCGAAGTGTTGCGAATGCAATCCCGCAACGAGGAAAGGCTTTTTTGGCGCCATTTGCCAGCGCCTTGGATTTTTGCAGCCTTGCCTGTTCATTTTCTCGCACTTTGTGCCAAAGCGTTAAAAAATTGGCAGCGGGGAACCATGAATTCCTTTTTTCAGGGAAAAATGGAAGCCTGGGCGGAGGCTTTGCAACCCGTGGGGCCTCATGGCAAAAGGCCGAAGGGCCCTGCAAACCCTTGGAATTGGAATCTTGACCTTTGGTAAAAATCAGCTGGAATTCAGCTGAACTCCCAGCTTGCGGTGAAAACCGGGCCGGGGCATAATACTTCCGTCCAAATCATTTAACGCTATTTTCGATGGACTGGATTTCAACTATGAGCTCAGCCCGTCACCAGCATGAAGATGTGTTCCTTCCAGGTGGCCCCCTGCAATTGAACCTGTTTTCCTCAACCTCCCGCAAGGTTTTGAAAGCCGCCTTGGAAATGGCAAACACCACTTCCTGGGATAATCTTCGCAGTCCCCACATTTTCATGGGACTGCTGGCGGTTCCTGATTCTTCTGTGAGGGAATGGGGGAAAAAGTTGCAGGCAGACCTTCCAGGCCTTCTAGCTCAGTTTCAGGAACTCTTTCAGCAACCCGGCAAAGACAAGCACTTTCTTACCCTCCACCGCGAATTTCTTTCCGACAGCGTTCTGCGTTTGCTTAGAGAGTCTTGGTGCCGTTGCAAATTGGCTGGCCGACGCCGGATCAGGCCGATGGACCTGCTCATTTGCTTGTTCACTTCCACCAACAGCGTTGTGGCCGAATGTTTTGAGCGGATTGGACTAACTGCTGCCAAGTTGACTGAATTGGCTGTTTTGGCTGAAAATCATGAAGGTCCAACAGGGTCAGAAGAAGCTGCATAAAGCCGTTCTGCGGGAATTTCTAAACCAGTTTTCGGTGCGCTTTTTCTACTAATCGGCAGGATAACGATAATCAGGCTTGTTTATTAAAGCTTTCCCATTCTGTTGCAAAGGCATACCCGCTGAGGCTAGGCTAATTAAGTGAAATAGAGTTGGGTAGGTTATTAGGTTGGTGAAGCGGGCGACCAAGGTTTTGTTTTTTAAATCAGCCCTTCAAAGTGCAGGAGCTTGGCGAATATGCAGTTAGCCAGGCGCCTGTTGAAAAAAGGCTGCTTCTCTGAGAGTGATTTACCTCGTGTGGAAGAGGCGATTGCCAATTCAGGTGGCAGGCCGCCTCATGAAGTGATTCTGGAAAAAGGTTTTGCCAAAGAAGCCGAACTGTTGCAGGCCCTCTCCGAGGAATTTGGTTTGGAATTGGTCGATCTGACCGATAGGGCCATTCCTGAAAATGTTCTTCAGTCCATTCCTGCCAAGGTTGTTCATCGTCGGCAACTGGTTCCCCTTGAAAAATCAGGCAACAACCTAACTGTTGCAACCGGAAACCCTTACGACCTTTATTCGCTCGACGAACTCCACACGCTGACCGGCTTCCACATTCATCCGGTTTTGGCCAGCACGCGCGAAATTCTTAGACTCATCAAAAATCATTTCGGTGTTGGTGGTGAAACACTTAGTGCCTTGGTGCGCGATAAGGGCGATGAGGAGGTTGAACTGCTGGAGGGTTTGGAGGCTGATGATTCTGAAGCGGCGAAAATGGCTCAGGAAGCATCTGTTGTAAAGCTTGTTAATGAGATTCTGATCGAGGCCGCAAACGAGCGTGCCAGTGATATTCACATCGAGTGCGAGGAGCACGGCCTCAAAATTCGCTACCGCATCGATGGCATGCTCCAATCGCAAAATTTCCCACCGGAAATCAGCCGTTTTCAGTCAGCTATTATCAGCCGTTTGAAAATCATGGCCCGCCTGAACATCGCCGAGAAACGCCTGCCTCAGGATGGGCGCATCAAAATGCGTGTGCAGGGCAGGGAAATAGATGTTCGTGTTAGCATAATTCCCATGGTGCATGGCGAAGGTATTTGTATGCGCTTGCTCGACAAGGGCCGCATGGTTTTCGACCTCCCAAGCGTGGGGATGCTGCCAGATACTTACAAGGTCTTCAAGCAGATAATTGACCGCCCGCACGGAATCGTCCTGGTTACCGGGCCCACCGGGTCTGGCAAATCCACAACGCTTTACAGTGCGCTCAATGAAATCAAGGATGACACCACCAAGATTATCACTGTCGAAGATCCTGTTGAGTACCAGCAGCCAGGCATCAGCCAAATCCAGACGCATGCCAAAATTGGCCTTACTTTCGCAGCCGCCCTGCGCAGTATCCTGCGCCATGATCCCGATGTGGTCCTTATCGGCGAAATGCGCGACCTTGAAACCTCTGAAAGCGCCATTCAAGCTTCTCTCACTGGGCACATGGTGTTCAGTACCCTGCACACAAACGATGCTGCCAGTGCCTTCACCCGACTGATCGACATGGGCATAGAACCATTCCTCGTTTCAAGCACAGTCGAGGGAGTTCTTGCCCAACGACTGGTCAGAAAAATATGCCAGGATTGCTTGGTCGATTATGAACCCGACTCCAAGGATGTGCCTCCTGATTTTCCCGGGGCGGGTGGACGGATCATCCTGAAAAAAGGCGCCGGTTGCCGTGCCTGCCGCCAGACTGGTTACCGTGGACGCTTAGGTATTTTTGAATTGCTGGTTGCTTCAGACCCCTTGCGGGATCTGATTATTGCTCGCGAAAACTCCATGCGCATCCGTGAGGTGGCCATGAAGGAGGGCATGATGACCCTCCGCCAAGATGGCTGGCGAAAGGTTATTGCCGGTCTGACCTCGCTCGATGAGGTTAACCGGGTGACTGCTGGCGATGTGGTGCACTGATAAGTTGCCCACCCGAATAGGGAGGATGGCTGTTGCCTGATTTCAGCTACACCGCCCTGGCCGGTGCCCAGCGGCAAACCGGGGTCCTGACTGCCAGTTCAGAGCGTGAGGCCTTGGCCCAGCTCGATTCCAGGGGGCTTATTCCGCTTAAAATTGCGCAAAAGAAAAGCGCAACCGAGGGCGGGCCTCGCATCAAGGTTCGTGCTTTAGCATCATTTTATGGCCAATTGGCCGACCTGCTGCAGTCGGGTGTTCCCCTACTTCGCTCCATGGAAATATTGGAACGCCAGGCTTCCAACCCTTCCCTGAATGCAATTCTCAAAGATGTTCGTGGCAAAGTTGCCGAGGGCACGGGCCTGTCCCAGGCTATGGCTTCCCATCCCAAGGTTTTCAGCGAGTTGGCCGTCAGCATGGTGCTTGCAGGCCAAGAAGGTGGTTTTCTTGAGGATGTGCTAAAGCGCATCGCCGATTTCACTGAGCATCAGGAGGACATGAAGTCCAAGGTCATAGGCGCGATGGCTTATCCCATTGTGCTTGGCGGTATGGGCAGCGTCATCTTGATTGTTTTACTGGTGTTTTTTGTTCCAAAATTTGAAACCATTTTCGACCGTCTCAAAGAGAAGGGCCAAATGCCCGGATTGACCACCGCATTGCTTTTCGTGAGCAATACCTTGATCAACCCGTTTTTCTTTGTCCCGTTGCTGCTGATTCTGTTCTTTGGCTTCAGTGCCTTTTTTGCTTGGGCAGCTTCCGACAAAGGGCGCTACCAATTAGATCGTTTTCGTCTGGCTATCCCCGGGGCCGGCCGAATTTTTCTCAGCCTTGCCTTGTCTCGCTTCACACGCATTTTGGGAACCATGTTGACCAATGGAATTCCTCTATTGCAGGCACTAAGGATAGCCAAGGATTCGACAGGTAATCGAGTTTTAGCTGAGGCTATCGAAAAGTCTGCCGAGAATGTTAAGGGTGGTGATTCGTTGGCCGCCCCATTCATTGCTTGCGCTTACTTCCCAAGAGATGTTGTAGAGATTGTCGCGATAGGTGAAGAGAGTAATCAGCTAGAAAAAGTGTTGATCGATGTAGCCAATAATCTTGAAAAAAGAACCGCTCGAGAATTGGATTTGTTTGTTCGGTTGCTCGAACCGCTGATGTTAATGGTCATGGCCGGCATGGTTTTGCTGGTAGTGGTGGGCCTTCTGCTGCCAATCTTCAGAATGAGCAGCGTAATTGAATAGATTCATTTCATTCTCATAATTTATGCTTAATAATTAGGTATTACCTACCTAAGCCGATTCTTCGGCATGTTTTTGGTCCTGAAAGGGCCCTCAAGGAATAGGAGTTTGTGATGCGTTTAAGCCCTCCCAACGAACGATCCACTTGGGTTGTGCGTTCCAATTTGAATAGGGGGGGCAGGCCTGCCTTCACCTTGCTTGAAATTCTAGTGGTGGTTGCCATCATTGTCATGCTGGCTGGTATGGCAGTGGGCGTGATGTCTTACTTGGAACGAGCCCGCGAAGACTCTGCGGTCATGAATGCTGCCACCATCAAAAAAGCCCTGCTCGACTTCAAGATTCGTAACGGCGAATGGCCAGGCAATCTTCAGGAGTTGGTGAACATTGGCACACTCCGTCCCGAAAACTTGCTGGATCCTTGGAAGCAGCAATATCAGTTTGAGGCCCCCCAAGATGGGGCGGATGATTATGTTCGGGTTTTCACCATGCACGGGCAAAAAGTCCTTGAGGCCAAAAACTAAGAATGAAACGGATCACAGCAAGGCTTGAAAATCTGCAGTCGCTGAGGGTAAAGCCCTCTGCGACTCGCAGTGCTTTCACCTTGCTAGAGATCATTTTGGTGATGGGGATGATCGTGGTGGTGATGGCCATTGCCGCACCATCTGTGCGTAATTTCTATAAAGGCGAAAAATTGTTGGCCGCCACCGATGGGGTGCGCGGTGCAATTGCAGAGACGCGCGTTCATGCCATAGATCAAGGCCTTGCCTACCGCTTTGCTGTGGTACCAGGTCGGGGTAATTTCCGCTTCGCGCCAGATTCCCAAGAATATTGGACAGGCTCAACGCTCAAAGATCTGCCCTCGCGAGAAGGTGTTCTGCCCCCGGAAATAGGCCTTAGAGTTGTGGTTGATGGCAAATCCCTCTCTTTGGGTTCAGATGGTGAAGTAGCCGAATCACTCAAACAAGGCGAGGTTTCGCCTGATTTGTGGTCAACGGTTGCAGTTTTTCGCCCCGATGGCACCGCCGATCGCACCATTGAAATTATCTTCAGCAGTCCCAACTGCCTGCCTTTGTCGGTCACTTTGCGGAGTCTCACCGGAACCACCAGCGTTCGCAGGCTTAGTTCTTGACCCGATTCGAGGAAGGTGTCCCATGCGCCTAATCGCAAATCAAAAACGGGCCGGACTAAGTTTGCTGGAAGTGATTGTTTCAACCGCAATTTTTTTCTTGTCAATCATTGCCATTTATGGATTGCTGGACATGGGCCAGCGCGACGGTGAAAATGCCCGTCAACGAGGGCAAGCCCTACGCATTGCCCAGGCCAGACTGGCGGAGGCTTCTGCCGGTGTTTTAGCTCTGGAGTCCGCCTCCGCCCAAGAATCCGCCTGTCCCGGATACCAATGGGAAATTGCTTGTGAGCCCTTCGGTGACCAAGCCGGGTTAGTAAAAGTGACTGCTCGATCGTTTCACAAAAGTGAACCCAAAAGAAGTTTGGTTTCGATTTCCCAAGTAGTTATGGATTCAACCCTGGTTGGAAGCCTGATGGATGGTGTTCCCCCGCCAAGTGATGATACCGCAACAGAGGACAGTGCTTCGTCTAGCGCTTCAAGCGGAAGTTCCTCTAGCGGGAGTTCTTCAGGAACAGGAACCTCGTCGAGTGGGTCTTCGTCGTCAGGTACGGGCTCAAGTTCAGGTTCCTCATTAGGCTCAAGCGGTTCGTCAAGTTCTAAGGCAACCACTCCCTCCACAGGTTCCTCGTCAGGCTCGAGCGGTTCGTCAAGTTCCAAGACAACCATTCCCACCACCGGTTCATCCTCCAGCGGGGGGGCAAAATGAAACACAAATTAAAAGGTTACAGGTTTGGTTTTACCCTCATCGAATTCCTGGTTTCTGTTGCCATCTGCATGATTTTGATGGCGGGTTTGTATTTTGCCGTCGATATTCAAACCCGTTCCACGAAAGTGGGCAGAGCGGTAGTAGAAGAGGCTATGTTGGCCCGTTCTGTGCTCGATTTGGTTGCCCGTGATATTGAACCTGCTGTGACAATCACCCAGCCTTTTCGCTTCCGCAAGGGGACCTTGGTTTACGGATCTACCCCTTCATCCACCTCAGATTCTTCCAGCTCTGATGTTACTGGTAGTGGTTCTTCCGGCTCTGCGGGCAGCTCTACTTCAGGGGCCTCCACAGGTTCATCCTCCTCCACTTCTTCCTCCAGCTCAGGATCTTCTTCGGGCGATTCAGAGGAACCGACTTCGGTTTATGGGCCTGCCCTTATCCCTCCAGGAGTGGTTGGATTTCCGGGGTCTTTGAATCTCTATATCAGGCGCGACCTGCGAAAAGATGAGCAAGGAACGCTTTCATCAGGTGTCTTTCGGGTCACTTATGGCCTCATTCCTTCCGATGAGGAGGGTGCTGATGGGCAGGGTTTGGGTCGTTGGGAAGTAAAGTTGGCCCAAACAGAGATCGGCCTCAACCCAGATGCAACCCCTCCAGAAAATGAATTTGAATTGGTAGCACCAGAGGTCAAAGCTATCCGATTCAAATTCCATGCTGGAGATGGCGGAGACTGGTTGGAACAATGGGACAGCCGAACAACAGGTTCCGATGAGGTTACCCCGCAAGGCCCGCCCCGCGCCGTGAAGATTGAGGTCGATCTTCAAGTTGGCAAAGACGGCCCACTTCAAACCTACTTTCGGGTGGTGCATATCCCTGTGGGGAACACCCCGGCTTTACCCCCACCAACCACCGCCACCACGTCAACCCCCTGACGGGGGCCTGTGCAATCACAAGGTGCATTCATGCGGATGAGACTAAAAGAAACAGGCAGTCTGCCAAAGCTGTATGGCCGGGGCCGAAAAGCCTTTGTCCTTTTGACGGTTTTGGTGGTGATAGCCTTTCTGGCCCTGGCAGCCTACCGTTACAACGATCTCATGCGGTCTGAGTATTTGGCTTCCCACGGCGCCCAGCGTTCTGCCGAGTCACGCGCCCTCGCCGAAAGTGGCCTTAACTATTCCATGGCTGTCCTGTTCGCGGGGCAGGGGCAATTGGCAGTCAACACCAGCCAATCCCTGGAGGTCGACCCGGCTAACAGCAGCCCCCTCAAAGGGTCTTTCCAGATCATTCAAGTGGAGGAAGAGTCTGCCAAGTTGAACCTGAACTCCTTATTGGATTTGGATTCCTCAGGCGACACCCTGCGTCAGGTGCTTGAGAAAGTCCAAAGCACCATTCCCGAAATGACCGATGATGTGATTGCCGCCATCATCGACTGGATGGATGAGGATGATGATTTGGAGGAGCAGGGGGCCGAAACCGAATACTACATGGCTCTTGACCCGCCCTACCGGGCCAAGAACGCCCCGGTTGATAGCATCGAGGAGCTGTTGTTGGTGCGTGGGGTCACGCCAGCTCTGCTCAATGGCTCAGGAACTTCTCCCGGACTCAAGTCGTTATTCACCGTCAACACGCGTGAGGTCAATTTTGAATCGGATGGCATAACCATTGTCAGGTTGAATGAAGGTGATTTGACAACCCTCGAATCAGGTCTTTCCACCGCTTTAGGCGAGCCGTCCGTTTCGCAATTCATCATGGCCTATCGCTTGTACGGAAACACTAAAAGTTCGGGCTCCTCCGGTGGGTCCAGCAGTGCAGGGGGGGGGGCTGCCAGCAGTCCTTCCTCGGGCGGTTCATCGTCAACCTCCGGTGGCTCGGGCGGTTCTTCGTCATCTTCTGGTGGTCTTGGATCCTCTAGTAGCCAAAAACCCTCAACTGGTTCCAGCGGTTCTTCTTCAAGTTTTGGGGGCCCTTCCGGTGGGGCATCTTCATCTGGTTCCAGTTCAATTAGCGCTGGTGGCACTGCCACTATCGTTTCATCCGGTGGCGCTGTCACAGTAACAGCCTCGGCTGGCGCCACTGCTCCTCAAAGTTCATCCGTGACCGTAGTTGATCCTGCTATGTTGCAGGCGCAAATTGACCAAGATAAACAACCTAATTTTTTCAGGCAGCTCAAAAAAGTGGGATCCATTTTTGATCTCGCCTCAACTGATGTGACGGTTTCTTATCAATCTGGCAAACAAAAGGTTTCGGGTACCTTGAAAAGCCCTCTCAAGGACCCCTCGGTGGCAAGCCAATATTTGCCATTATTGTTCAGTGCGACAAGCACCGCTTCGGCCCCCGATTCCGCCGACAAGGTGGAGCTGCCCGCAAAACTGAATGTTATGGCTGCCCCCTATGAGGTTTTATCCCTTTTGCCCGGATTGGAAGATCAGGACATCCAGAATATCCTGACCAACCGGCCTCAACCCGGAGACTCAACCGGGGATACCCTCGCTTGGCTACTGACAAAGGCCCAGATTTCTGCCTCCAAGCTATCGCGTGTGGAAAAGTATCTTACCACCCGCCCCAAGATGGTTCGGGTGGTTTCTGTGGGCAAGCTGGATGGATTTGGCGTGACCACAGTGCTGGAAGGAATGATTGATCTGAGTGGACCTAGGCCCCGTTTGGCGGGGATTCGGGATCTTTCAGACGCATATCGTTCTGCTGATTCCGGCCAAAGCCCCTAAGTTTCGGTTTTGTACAGGGGAATGGAACTAAAAGTAGGGAAAGGATTCCCATGGAAAGGCATGTGGACCTATGGCCCGGCTTTGTTTCATCGATTGGGATCATCAACGGCTAACCGCATTGGTTGCCGAATGTACACGCAATCGTGCCAAAATCATCGATTCTTGGTCTGAAGAAACAGATTTGTCCCCAAATCCCGTCATGGCCGAGGAACTTGGCCAGCATTTGAAAAATCGTCTGAAAGAAAGAAAGCAAACTGTCACAGGGTTGGTGGCATTGGTCGGTCGCGACCGACTGGTGGTGCGAGACCAAAAATATCCAACAGTTACTCAGTCCGAAGAGCCGGGCTTGGTGCGTCTTTTGACCACCAAGGAAATTCTCGACGATCCAAACGATGTTGTAATCGATTACCAGCCATGGCCCTCCCAAACTACTAAGTCCGAGCAGCGAGCATTGGTTTATGTTCTCCGCCGGGAAATGCTCGCCACCTATGAGAGCATTGCCAAGGCTGCGGGTGCCAAGTTGGTTGGCTTGTGCCCCCGGGCAATGGGATTAGCTGCTTCCATGCCCCCAGGTACCGGGTCTCGTGGGTTAATAGCGATAGGTCTTGGATGGCGGGAACTTCTGGTTGTTCGCGATGGTGCGGTAGAACTGGACCGCGGATTGGCGCAGGCCGAAACCATGCCCCAAGAGGCTCGCCGCGGTTTTGCGGTTTTTGGAACAACGGGCGGTACCCCTCCCGGGCGCATATTCACCGCAGGGGCAAGTTTGCAGGAATTGGATCGTTTAGGTGAGGCTTTGGAACTGGCTGTTGAGGAGCTGGAAGGAATTGAGGGAGCGGGTGCTCCAGTTCCTGGCGGGGCTTCCTTGTTAGCGGTTGCGGGAATGGCCAAGGCTTGGAGTCGCGAACAACCGGGAGTGGATTTTGTTCACCCCAGAATGCCCAGAAACGAGGTCAGTGATTCTAGAAAACGACTCTATTTGTATGGCGGAGCAGCTGCGGCCTTGTTGGCAATGATCGGTGCTGCGTTTTGGTGGCATACAGGCAACAAAGAAAACCAGATTGTTCGCATGCAGGGCGATCTAGACAAATTAAAGCAGGAAAACCTCCGCTTTGTTGAAGACGAAAAGCGCATGAAGGAATTGGCCAATTGGGATACCGCCAATTGGTTGGAAGAACTTGTTGATCTGGCCAGTAGGGTGACTGACACCAAAAAAATGCTGGTGACTGAAATTGTCGCCACACCCACCCAGACCGTTGCGGGCCAAACTAGTCCCTACACCGGGCGACTAGAGGTTAAGGGAATTCTTCCAGATGGTACTGGTGATGAAAACGAGTTGGAAAAGCTCGACAAACAACTTCGTAGCGCTGGACCCGAGGGTTATTACCTGACCAAGCTAAGGCGCACAGGGAAGATTTTTAATTTTGAAGTGCTGGTCAAGCCACGCTCGCCGGCAGATTATGATTTGGTGCCGCCAGCCAAAAAAGTGGATCCAAAAACCACTAAAGACTCAATGGGCAAAACCGACAAGAATGATGAAAAAGAAAAGTTGGGCGGCCCACAAGATGATAAAGAGGCCCCCGCCAAAACAAATTTGAAGACAGAGCCCAAGCCATCTGCCAAAGAAGTCAAGAAATAATTCAGTTGGCTTTGGCATCCGTAAAATAGTTAGGCATTCAAACGGGACCTTCGGAAGCGAAAAATGAACTCCATGCGATTGCCCGTGTTGATGGCCGTGGTTGCGGCCGGTTTAGGTATTCCCATCATGGGCTACTACATGCTGTGGAGCCCCCTTTCAGATCTCCAGCAGCGGGAGGAGGCCATTGCAATTTCCTTGCAAAAGGAGTTGAAGGAAAATTCTGATCATCTAAAAATTCGCAAACAAATCCTGAAGTCCCATCCAAGGCTGGAGGACTGGAAAGTCTTGAGTTGGCCTGAGCCAAAAGCTAAACCCGCTGACCGACATGGAAATGACCTGCAAGCTGAATTTCGCAATACCCTTGAAGATATTGCCGAAGACGCTGGGCTTGAAAATTGGACCGTAGACCTGTCGAAAATCTCGTCAGGCCAAACTGCTACCGGTGGACGTGTGGGTGGCAAAAAAGCACTCTGGCAGTCCTCTACCTACAGGGTGGCTGGAAAGGGAAGCTTGGCCGAGATTTCCAAGGCACTGGAGGGTGTCTACAAAATCCCCACTCTCCATCGGGTCGCCTCCCTCACTATCAAGCGGGATGATAACGATAAGAAAAACCTAACCAAAGATAGCCTTGACCTGAGCTTAAGTGTTGAGGCCCTCTCTGTTGTGGGTGCTGAAAAAAGGGATGCACTACTTCCTGTTCTCGTAGCCCCCAAGTACCCATTGCTCAATCCCAAGCGTGATCATGATAAAATGCTTGCTGGTGCAAATCCTTTTGTACTTCCAGCACCTCCTACACCTGTTAAGCCTCCAACAACCACAACTCCTCAGGTGGCTCGGGAAGAAAAACCAGTGGAGGACAAGGAGGAATATCTAACCGGCGTCAGGTTCACCTCGCTGTCCAGTTACGAGCGAGGTTCGAAGACCGGGTGGCTGGCGCAATTCTATGACCAGAATAATAATGGAGATAAGAAGATATATAGCCTAGGCCTTCGTCGCGGCATCGAAATCACCGACATGTATGGCAACCCGGTTTTAAATGGAGAAATGGCCTGGATTAATGAAAGGATGTTGGTGCTGATGATAGATGGTGCCTACTACCGGTTCAAAGTAGGTGATGATCTTTATCCAGATGAAAGCCGGGCTCTCTCTCCGGAGGAATATAAAGGCTATGGCCTAAAGCCTCCACCTAAGCCAGAACCCAAGAAAACTGTCGATGAAGACGCAGGAATGTAAATACATGAGTTTTTATTTATTAAAAAACGCTTAGGAGTTGTTAAAAAGGGCAAACTGTTCCAATTCTTCTGATTCATCGGCCTGTAACGATCCGATGATAAGATGGCAGAGTGGGATTTCCATTTCCACTTTGGTTTGCGGTAAAAGGGCCCGGCAGGGGTCAACCGATAGGAGCAGGCCATGTCCATAAGTGCGCAAAACAGAACCAAACTGGTCAATTTGGCATCCATCCCATGGTGGAAAGTTGCTGTTGCTGGCACTTTGGTTTCGGGTTTGCCAGGTTGGGCTAGCCAAGCTAATGCTCAAATAACATTAGTCCAAAACTCACCATCAATCGTTAACGAATCACCGTCTGGATTGGTCGCCCAACCAGTTGCTGCGGTTGAACCAGGACAAGTCCCACCCGCAATTCCTGCGGCTGCTTCAGCCAAGCCCGAAGAGAAGCGCGTTTCTTTCAATATGGAATCGCAGCGTTGGTCCCAAGTATTTCAATGGTTGGTCGACCAGACCGGCCTGAAATATGCCTCCAGCTATATCCCACAGGGGTCTTTCACCTTCAAAAGTCCTGAAGGCCGCAAATACACCTTGGGCGAAATCATCGACATCATAAATGAGGGGTTGAACTCCAATCCTGATCAGCAGCGCTACTTGCTTATTCGCAGGGAAACCAGCTTTGTTCTGGTTCCGGCTGACGAGAGAGTCGACCCCACTTTAATTCCCCGCATCACTCTAGATGAGCTTCCAACCCGCGGTAAGACCGAGGTGGTCACCCTTGTCTACAGTCTTAATTCCGCCGTTGCCGAGGAAATTGCCCCCGAGGTGAAACGCCTCATGGGTAAATATGGCGAAGTCGTTCCTCTCAGCCGAGCCAACCAACTGGTCATGCAGGACAGTGCCGGTACCCTGCGCCAAGTTGTCCAAATTCTCAAGGACAACGAGGAAAAAGAGTCCAAAGGCCAAGGCGAAAGTCTTAATCACGAATGCAAATACATTAAGGCTCGTGAAGCGGAGCGTATCCTCAACTCGTTGTTGGGTTCAGCCCCGCAGCCCCAAGCCCAGCAGCAGAACCGCGATCCCCGCTTTCCCCAACCCGTTGTTACAGGTCGCGTGCGGGCTACCTCGGTCATTGCTGATGAGCGTACCAACTCCGTGTTGGTGACGGGCATGCCCGATAAGATTTCCCAAGCCAAAGAAATTCTTAAGCGAATTGATATTGCTCAGCCAGGCCAGCAACCGGTTTTGGTGGGTCCGGCTTTGCTCAAACAATACGATGTGAACCCAGGCTCGGCCGAGACAGTCGCCAAGACGCTCCAAGATGTTTACAAAAACTCCACCACAGTCCGTATTTCTGCTGTCGGTACCGGTGCCGTGATGGTTTATGCTGGCCCAGATGACCAAATTGAAATCAGCCGTCAACTCACGGGCGCTTCAGCCGTTGAAAAAACTAGCAAGACCGAGCTGGTCCCCTTGGGATCTCTCGATGCCACCAAAATCGCCGACACCCTCAAGGCAATGTATGGCGATGTGAAATCCGGTGCGCCTTATGTCGAGGCCGATACCGAGCGCAACGCCTTGATGATTCGTGGCAGTGCAAGTCAAATTCTCGATATTCAGGCCACAGTGCGTTCGTTGGGTGCTTCTGGGACAGGATTGGGTGGAAATGTTCGTGTGATCAATCTGGAAAAGGGTTCTGCCTCCACCTTGGCTGAAGCCCTCGAGCGAATGATTCCGCAAATGCGCGCCAACCCGGTTCAGATGATCAACCCCTTGGGTGGTGAGTCGAAGCCCAAGGCCCCAGCCTCTGCTCCTGCTACAAAACCGTCTGTTCCCCCTGTTGAGGCACCAACAAAGCCAAGCCAGCCTGCTGCGCCCCAAGGGCAACCCAACCTTCAGCAGATTTCATTCCAGCAAATTGGTGATGCGCAGCCTCCTTTGGCACCTGCTGCTAAACCTGCCGAATCCCAAAAGGTTGTTTCCGCAAGGCAACTGCCAGGAAGCGCCCAGATCCCATTGAAAATTTCGGTTTTTGGCAACCGTCTGATGCTTTCTTGTGATGACCCAGAAACACTCGCCCTGGCACAGGAATTAGTCAAGGTGATGACGCAGGCTCCTTCAGGGGAAGGGGACTATGAAATCATTCGCCTGCAAAATGCAAGCGCTGCCCAAGTGGCTGAAATCTTGGAAAAAGCTTACAACGGCACCGGTCAGCAACCTGCCCAAGGTGGCGGTGGTGGCGGTGGTGGTGGGTTAGGTGCCTTGTTTGGTGGTTTCCGTGGTATTGCCAACCTTGCAGGGGTTTCTCCCTCCAACCCTTCAGCCAACCGCATTCGGGTGGTAGCAGATCCTGCAAGCAATACCTTGCTGCTTCGCGCCAGTCCGCTCGACATGTTGAGCATCAAGAAATTGCTTGAAAAAGCTTTGGACCTGAGTGAGAGCGAGAGCAACGCTGTTCCCCAGACTTGGGTTGTTGGCCCTTTGGTCAACACCAAGGCCCTTGAAGTTTCTACCACCCTGAAAGATGTTTACAGCAGCCTGATCAATTCCCGTGGGGCTGCCAATCGTGGTGGCGGTGGTGGAGGTTTCCCAGGTGCTTTTCCGTTTGGTGGTGGTGGTGGTGGCGGAGCCCAAAATTCCACGCCTCTTGCGTTTTCCATTGGGGTCGATGATCGCAGCAATAGCTTGCTGATTTATTGCTCAAAAGCTCTTTATGAAGACATTTCAAAGCTGGTCGAGTACATGGAAGAGCAAGCCGTTCCTTCTCCAAACAAGACCGTTCAAATTGTGAATGTTCAAGGAATCGATCCCGCTTTGGTTCAACAAGCCATTGACGCTATCCAAGGCCGTTCAAGTGGTGCAGCGAGGACTAGTACAACAGGTAGCGCAGGCCGATTTGGTAGTATGGGTGGTGGCAGTCCATTTGGTGGTGCTGGCGGTGGCAATCCATTCGGTGGCGCCGGAGGTGGTTTCCCTGGCATGGGCGGTGGCCGTGGTGGCTTTGGCGGAGGTATGGGTGGAGGCAGGCCCGGTTGGGGTGGCGGCGGCCGAGGTGGTATGGGTGGCTTTGGCGGTGGTATGGGTGGTGGTGGTGGTGGTGGCCGCAGGGGCGGCGGTGGAGCCCCGGCTCCATCTGCCGAACCAAGCGGAGACAACGCTTTTTTCGGCTCCCAGGTCAAGGATGACCGCAAGGGCTCAAAACTATACGATCCCCAGGCCGAGCTGGCTTTGGATATTCAACAGGTTGCTTTCCAAAATGGTCAGGCCCAAGTTCAGCCTGGTCAACCAGCCCCAGTCATCAAGCCTGGCCAAGCAATTCCAGTTCTCCCAGAGGGTATTGCCCCGGCTGGTGCAAGTGCCGGGATAATTGGTCCCAAAGAGGCCGTGACAGTTGAATCACTTCCACAACTTGGAGTGTTGGTGCTAAGCGCCAACAACAAGGCTGACGCAGACGCAGTTGTCAAAATTATCGAATACATCCAGAAGGTGGGTGTGGCCGGTGACCTCCAAATTCAAGTTCTGCCTTTAGATCAGGGTGACGCCACAAGTGTGGCCGCTACTTTGACCGACCTTTACCGAGCGGTGAACATCACACCAACGGGTAATACCCGGAATCTGCAAACAAACCAGCAGCAGGGCCAGCCCGGCCAGCAACCCCAGCAGGGCGGCGGAGTGGGGGGCCCCTTTGGTGGACTGTTTGCGGGTTTTGGTGGCCAACAGCAGCAACAGCAACAACAAGGAAACCGCGGTGCGGCACAAGGCTTGCAAAACGCCAGCGTTATCATGATCCCGGTTCCAAGGCTCAATGCTATCATCCTGGCAGCGCCTCGCGCTCGCATGGAAGAGGTTATTAAGGATGTGAAAAAGCTGGACGTTCCTGTTAGTGCCAAACTAGGCGCCAAGCCTTTCAAATTGAAAAAAGCATCCGCTACCAAAGTGGCTAATCTGATCAATAATTTCTGGTCGCAACGCTATCCCGGCGAGCAGAATGTTGAAAATCAAATCAGGGTTACTCAGGATGACAGTAGCAACACGGTTTTCGTTCAGGCTGCTCCTGCTGACATGGCTGAAATTTCTGATTTGATCGCGACCCTCGACACATCGGTATCTAGTGCCGTAAACGAGTTGCGAATTGTTCCTCTCAAATATGCGATCTCAGAAGAATTGGGCCAATTGATTCAAAGGTCTATTTCGCAAGGGGTTTTGTCAACAAGTTCCACAGGGGCGGTTCCCTCCGCTCCCCAAGGTGGTTTTGGCGGGTTTGGTGGGTTTGGTGGGTTTGGCGGTGGAGCCGGTAACCAGCAAAGGCAAACCGGCCAAACCGGTGCCACCCAAGCCACCAAAACAACCTCTCTAAGGTTCATGGTTCCAAACCGAGATGGCCGCCCCATCGAGTCCGGTTTACTGGAAGACATTTATATCACCGCTGATCCACGCATCAATGCGCTCATTGTCAGCGCCCCTGAGCGGTCTCTGGACCTAATCCTTTCGCTGATTCGTGAACTGGATCTGCCCCCCGTGGCCCGTTCCGAAATCAACATCTTCAGTTTGAAGAAAGCAGATGCGGTGAACACCGCAACCATCATCCAGCAGCTTTTTATGGGGAGTGCATCCGGCAACGCCGGCCGCGCAACTGGAGGAGCTGGAGGCTTGGGTGGGGCTCAGGGCGGCTTTGGTGGCTTTGGCGGCCAAAACACAGGTGGAGCCGCTGGCACCCAAACCCGTCCTCTGCAATTCAATACCGGCACCCCCACCGAAGGGCAGGCCTTGGTCGATCTTCGCATGACAGTCGATGAGCGCAGCAATAGTATCGTTGTGGGTGGTTCGCGCAGTGATCTCGATGTGATCGAAGCTATTATAACCCGCCTGGAAGATTCCGATGTCCAGCAGCGTATGAGTGAGGTCTATGTCCTTCGCAACTCGCTGGCTGCTGATGTGGCGGATGCCCTGAACAATTTCCTAACCACCACGCTGCAGGTATACCAAACCAGCCAACAGCTTTCTGGTTTCCAAAACCTGACCCGCCAAGTGGTAGTGGTGGCCGAACCTATCAGTAACAAGCTGCTCATCTCCGCAACCCCCCAGTGGTACAACGAGATCATGAAGCTGATTATGGAGATGGATGCCGAGCAGCCTCAAGTTGCCATCCAGTGTCTCATCGCCGAGGTCAACCTACAGGGGACTGAAGAGTTCGGTATGGAAATCGGTCTCCAAAGCCCGGTCCTTTTCAAGCGAAGCGTTTACCCAGCACCTGGCTACTCAGGCACACCAACGGTCAACCTGATCAACACCACCACGGGAACCAGCTCAAGCGGACTGGCTGCGGCTAGTTTCACTTCAAATAACCCTGTGGGTTATCCAGGTTATAATTTCACTGGATTAAACGCCATGGGCCAAAATGTGGCAGTCCAACCTGGAGTAGTTGGATGGCAAGGGCTCAATAGCTTGGGAACCGCTCGGGCCAACTCCCAAGGAATTGGCGGCTTTGTCTTCTCCGGGGCCTCCGACAGTATCAATGTCCTGATCCGTGCTCTGAAGACCCAACAGAGAGTGGACATTCTCAGCCGTCCCCAAGTCACCACCTTGGATAACCAGCAGGCCCGTGTATTTGTCGGGCAGGATTATCCCTTGGTTCTTGGTAGCAATGTCACCGGTACCGGTATCGTTAGTAGCAATGTGAGTTACCGCTCGGTTGGCATCGAAATGATTGTGACCCCCAAGATTACCCCTGATAACCGCGTGATCATGCGGGTGAATCCAACTATCTCCAAGGCGAATCCACTCACCGGTGTCAATCTGGGTGTTGCAGGCGGCGGTGGAAACGGCACCCCTACCACCGCGGTTGCCATTGACCAGCAATCCGTGGAAACAACCGTAGTGGCGATGGATGGTGAAACAGTAGTCTTGGGCGGTTTGATCGCCCGCAAGGATCAGAAGACTGAGAACAAGATTCCTTGGTTCGGTGATCTGCCAGTGGTTGGCTCCGCTTTCCGGTTCCGCTCCCAGTCTAAAGAGAAGCAGGAGTTGATGGTGGTGATGACACCCCATATTGTTCGCAACAAGTGGGACGCCGCCCGGGTTCTGGTTGAAGAATCCAAGCGCATGGATTGGGTCTTGGGTGAAGTTGCCAAGATCCATGGCAGCCACGGACCAAACCCCCTGTTCCCAAATCCTTTGGATGCCACAAACCCCGATGGCAACTTCCCAACCAGCCCCTTGCCTCCGGCTGGAGGTGAGATGCCCGCACTTCCTACCCCCAAGTCTCTAACCCCAGCACTTCCGGGGGCCGGGCTTCCTGATGTGCGACAACCTTCAGGAACCGGGATTCCGGCAATGCCAAGTCAACCTGCGGCACCCGCCGTGCCTAAAGCCGATGGCATCCCCGAAATTCCTCCAGCGGGCCAAGATGAGCAACAGGTAAGGAGAACGATTCCTACTGCTCCCATGGTGGCGACTAACGGACCTAAAACTATCGTTCTGCCAAGTATCGCCAGGGATGGCGTCAGCCCGATTGCCGCAGTCGCCGCTCAATCCCGACCAATCCAGCCGGTTGCGGCTCAGCAAGGCAATAATCCAGCCATTGTGTTGCCTGCCAATTATCAAAATCAGCCGCAAATGGGACGCTGATTTATCTAAGTCAGGATGCTTTTTAAGCTAAATTCGAAGCCCAAGGAGGGGCGGATAATGACAAGCTCAAGTAGGATTCTTCACACGGCCAATCATTTGCTGGCAAGTTGGGGTAAAGGTGTCAGCCTTGCCCTAGCGGGACTGGCTTTGGCAACAGGGTGTGAAAGCCTTGAAAAATACAGTGCTAAGGAAGGATTCAACATGGGATTCCTGAAGAAAAAGGAACCCCCCGTTCAAATTGTTAGTACCTGGAAACCAGAGGTTATTTTCGTTCCAGATCCCGCCAATCAGGGTAATCCAAACCCTGGTTTGGCTGGCAGAATTTACCTGTTCCAGTCTGACTTGGGCAAATCCACTACCTGTGAGGGTAAATTGGATATCGATTTGTACGACCTCGGAGTTGTGAACGGCGGGGCACCTGTGCATTTGGAGCGTTGGGAATATGATTCTGCATCACTTGCCAAGTTAATTCGCAAGGACCCAATTGGCGACGGTTATACAGTTTTTCTGCCATGGGGGTCTTACCGAAGTGATATCCAAAAAATTCAGTTAAAGCTGCGGTTTGACCATGGCGGTTCTTTCCCCATTTATGCTGATACGGGCCCGATAACTCTAAATGGGCCCTTGAAAGTCGTTCGCCACGACTCAAGCACTTTTCCAGAGCAATTTGGCAGCCAGCCTTCCGCTCCCCCCCCTCCACCCATGCAGCCCCGCATGATGCTTGATCCCAATGCGGGCCGCCCAGAAACTCCCCTTCGCCAAATAATTCCCCGCCCGGAACATCCTTTGATGAACAATCAGGGCAAGGATCAGCAATTGCCACCCCCGCGGCTGGTTCCCGGGCAAAACCAACCTATGAACCTTCCAAGTCCTGGCACAAATCCAGGCCGGATGGAGCTGCCCGCACCAAGAAACGACGGAAATACGCCGTTCTTACAGCCTAATTCGGTTCCCTCAAACAGTGGTGGCCTGAATACGCCAGGGGCTGCTGCTCCTTCGGGGCAACCCGTTCCTCAGCAGTTACCGGACGATCCTTCGCAATCCAAGGCCGGTCCGGGAGCCCTCAAGCCTGCGGCTCCAAGGCTGGATTTGCTCGAGCCCAATGATCCCTCATTGGTTCGCCGGTCAGGTTCCTCCAAGCCGGAAACGCCCCAAAAGGTTTGGACACTGCGCTGATTGAAAATAGTTTAAAGTCTAATTTTGCAGCAGGGCCGCCAAAGGGCGGCCCTGCTGCATTTTGTTTTCTTTGACATAATCTTGCAATGCAGGGCTCGCTGGGTGAAAATTTGAAAAGGAAAATTAAAACTGATAACAAGCGAGCTACCTATGACATGGGACAGAAAAAAGTATTTGCTGGGCTATGCCATTGCGATGATCGGCCTGTGTGATTCAGGTACACAGGTGATTGCGCAACAGACAGATGCCTCCATTGAGGCGATACGCGCGGTAGGGCCCAAGGGTAAGGGGAACCCCGCTGCATCAAGTGCATGGAAAGATTTAGTGTCTAAAGGGGCCGAGGGACTGATCCCCGCGTTGGAGGCGATGGACGACGATAGCGCTCTCTCTAGTAACTGGTTGCGTCCAGCACTCGATGCCATGGCAGAGAAAGCGCGTCAACAATCTCAACCTTTACCGCTCGCCAGGTTCGAAGCCTTTGTCTTGGACCGTAAAAAAGGTCGTGCTGCTCGTGCCTGCGCCTTCGATTTGATTCAGTCAAACGATCAGGCTTTGGCCGATAAAATTCTCGATTCAAGCTTGGATGATCCCTCAGGTGAAATTCGCCGTATGGCCATTGCTAGGGCCTTGGGCAAAATGCCTACTTTTTCGGTTGAAAGGCAAATGAAGGAGATGGAACTGCTTTTTGGAAAGGCTGCCGATATCGATCAGGTTGAGAAGATTGCCAAGGAGTTAAAGGCCCTTGGTAAAGAGGTAAATGTCAGGTCAAAGGTGGGCTATATCACCAATTGGTCTTTGGTCGGCCCGTTTGACAATGGAGGAAATAAGGGTTTTCTGTCACAATTGCCTATCGAAAAACAACCTATTGATCTGGCCAAGCCAGTCGCCGGACCCAAAGGGGAATTGGCATGGAAGAATTGTGAGACAAGCGATAAGGCCGGTGTCGTTGACTTGAATAAAGAAGTTGGTAACGAGAAATCAGTGGTGGCATATGCTTTCACTCGGGTAAATTCTCCCGTTGAACAGCGTGTGCAATTGCGGATCGGTTCGATCACCTCAGTCCGTGTCTTGCTAAATGGATCCCAGGTTTACGAGCACGATGAGTACCACCATGGTATGAGCCCTGATCAGTACATTGCAGAAATGAATCTGAAGCCGGGAGTTAATTCGATCCTCATCAAAATCGGGCAAAACGAGAAGGCTCAATCGTGGGAGAAAAATTGGCAATTTCAAGCCCGATTGACTGACTTTGCCGGCGCTCGCGCCAATGTCGAACCAATGGGGCCTGGTTGATTTTTATAATTCAATCCGAAACAAATCTTGGAGTGGCAGACTGTGAAATATTTTTTAACGATTCTGGCGTTATTTCTGGCTGTTTCAGCGAATGTGCTAGCTGAGGAGTGGAACTGTTTTCGTGGCTCGGAGTGTGGTGTTTCCAAGGCTACTGGATTGCCGGTTAATTGGGATGCCCAAGCGGGGAAGGGGGTTGCTTGGAAATTGGAGTTGCCGGGTAAGGGTATCTCCTCGCCTGTTATCGTGGGTGACCGTGTTTTTCTCACCGCGGCGGTAGGTTATCTCGAAAAGCGCCTGATTGTTTTGGCGGTAGATGTGAAAACTGGCAAGACGCTTTGGAAGCGACAGTTCGCCGCCACAGGTTCAACAGCTTGCCATCCTACAACAAGTATGGCAGGACCAACCCCGGTAGCTGACGCCCAAGGGATTTACGCTCTTTTTGCCACGGGAGACATGGCAGCTTTTACGCTGGATGGTGATTTGAAGTGGTATAGGTCTTTGGTTACGGATCACCCAACAGTGGGTAACCAGGTGGGGATGGCATCCTCGCTGGCTATGGGGGGTGGCCATGTGGTTGTACAAATGGAAAATGTAGGTGAGTCTTTTATTGCTGGCATTGATCCCGGTACCGGCGCCGAAAAATGGCGCATCAAGCGGGAAAGTTCCAGTACATGGAACAGTCCCTTGAATGTGAAGGTGAATGGTAAAGATCGCATTGTGGTGCAAAATGGCAAGGGCTTGAGTTTGATTGATCCTGCCAATGGCAAAGAGATTTGGAACCATAAAGCAAGCTTGGTACCAATCGCTTCACCGGCGCTCTTGGATGGCACTTTGTTTGCTTGTGGTTCTCCTTTTGTGGCCATGCCACTGGATGACAAACCCGGAAAAATTCTTTGGGAAAGTCCCCGTATGGGATCCCGCCATGCCAGCCCTTTGGCCGTGGATGGCAGAGTTTACGGGGTGGTCCAAATCGGCCTGAATTGTCTCGATGCCAAAACCGGCAAAGAAATATGGCAGCAACGCCTGAAGGGCCCCATTTCCGCTTGCCCAGTGGCGGCCGATGGCAAAATCTATCTTTTTGCGGAGGACGGTTCTGGCTTTGTGGTGAAGCAAGGCGGCGAAAAACCTGAACTCCTCGCAACCAATCCCTTGGGCGAATCCATCTCAGCCACCCCAGCCCTTTTGCCTGGCAAACTACTTGTCAGGGGAGACAAGCACCTCTGGTGCCTGACCCAACCGTGATTTTATTACCGAAGGCTTTTATCCAATAGCCACGCCGCCTTCAAGCGCTCCATTGAATGCGAAAAGTTCATCAATCAGGCCCCAAGTCACGCCGTTGTAAACCTGCACTGTAGGCATTGGGCCTGATTGAGCGCCTGCTAGCACATCTGTTCGTCCGGTGTTTTCCCAGTCGCCGCTGCCTACGGAAACTCCGCCCAAATAGGTGCCGCCAAACGGGAAAAAGCTACGCAACACATCGGCCTTACCATCTGGTTTGATCTTGAAAACAACAATAGTGCTCGCAGCTCCAGGGCCCGAACCGGTGATGATTTCCGCCTTAGAATCACCATCCAAATCTGCTGCGGCAACATTGACTGCGCCAGCGTAAAGTGGGTCAAAGGCGTAAAAACTGTAAAGGGAATTCGCAATTCCCGAGGTCACTTCAAATACAATCACGTGGGGCGTGGTCCCACCCATGGTGCCGGTAATAATCTCCGCTTTGCCGTCTCCAGTCACATACCCTGCGGCAACGGTGACACCACCAAAATATCCTGGGTACGCAATGAAACTGACATTGGGTTTGTATACATCGGTTCCAAATGCCTTCACATGGCTTGGCCCCTGGCTTGCAACGGCAACCACAACTTCTGCTCTCCCATCCCCTTCAATATCACCCGCTGAAATATTGACAGAACCTTCGTATCCAGGGAAGGAGTAGAAGCTGGCTAAAACATTGAAAGTGACGCCATCATAAACCACCACATGCCCACTTCCACCTTGGGCCGCGGTTACAATAATATCCTCCACCCCGTCGCCGTTGTAATCACCTGTGGCGCTTCGTATACCTCCCTGGAATGCAGAATCAAAGGGTTGGAGATTGCGAGTGTTGCCACCCGGTTCTCGGATTTCGACTATCGGGGTTGAACCGATGGTACTAAGGCTAAAAGTTACGGGCACAAGGGACTGCCTAGTTAGAGAGGTGGTGAAGCTTCCAACAAGGGTGCCAGGTACCCCAGCTAGGGGATTTCCGGCCGAATCCTGAATATTTGAGCTGTTAATGAGGCCAATTGTTAATGCACCACTACCAGTGATTTCAAGGTAGGTCACATCCCACTCGCTTCCGTTCGCATTGGCGGGTGCGATCGACATGGATGAGTAGGCCAAGGTTCCGGTGGTGGTTGTGGGCAGCAAATCATTAGTT
>CAIWHS010000643.1 GCA_903912515.1 uncultured Planctomycetaceae bacterium | reverse complement strand
GTAAAACACCGTGATGGCCGTGTCCCCAGCACCCTGTTCACGCAGCAGCGCAATCACAAAGGTCATGTAGCCGATGTAACCCACCCCGAACATGCCGTACCCGGCCAAGGCAAACGCAAACCATCTCCACCGAAACAGGTTTGTCGGATGAATGCCTGTCGCAACCGGCGGTGTCAGATGCTGCAACACACGAGCAGGCCACAGCAGCAAAGCTGTGCCCAACGTGCAGACCACGGCCAGTGCCCACCAGGCCCAGGCCCAACTGTGCGCCTGCTGGCCAGCCCAGACCAACACCTGCGGCACCAACAGGGCAGAAACCACGATACCAAAACCAGTGCCACCGTAATACAAACCAATCACCAGTCCGCTGCGCTGAGGATGTACCGTACCTAAACGCGCTGCCAACAGGCCGCCTGCAATAAAGACCAGGGCACTGGCGATGCCTGCCAGCAGACGTTGCAATAAAAGGGCCCCAGCATCGGTAAAAAACCCACTTAAGGCCATAAAGCTGCTGGCCAAAACAGCCCCCAGCCACAGCAGGCGGGAAGGACCATAGGCCCGCATCAGGCGCGGCATCAGCATGGCTCCTAGCAGGTAACCCAGCGCGTTGACCGTATTCATCGCGCCCGCCAGGGTGTAGGACCAGCCCAGATCAGACCGCATGGTGGGCAGTAACAAGCCATAAGCAAAACGGGTGATGCCCAATGACAATGCCGCGCCTGCCGACAACGCCAGTGCCAAGAGCAGCACATGCTGCTCAGACCATGAACGATGGGAGGGGGCCGGTGTCATAAGCACCCTTATTTTCAGTCGTATGCAAGGTCAGGGACCGACCTTTTTAAAACATTTTCCCTCTTTCATTTTGAGCAGCTATTGCCCCAATGATTAAGCATCGTCAGGCCCTAGAGAAGAGGGTGTCGACACTAGAGCTATGCAAATGGTTGCTGTCTGTCAAGGCACAAGGCTGTGTACAAAATCTCAACAACTGCGTACTTATCCACAGAACAAGCCAACTATGCCAAGTTGTTCATTGTCACCAAGGTGTAACCCGGGATCGAATACACAGGTTCTGTGTTCGCCAAGTAATTGATAAATAAGGGATTTGAAGACTTTTCAACAGTTCTTCGTTCCCCTTACCTACTACTACTATGTTTATTAAAGAGAAAGAAAGAAGGAATACAGTTTCATCAGCAGTCACAAAAAAACTGATTTTTCAACGCCTATTGTTTGACCAAAGAAAAAATGTTCAACAGTGAACTAGCAGCATGCATCAAGTAAAATTGGGAGCTGTTTTCATCAGAGCTGGTGCCGGCCAATGCCTTCCCTTGTTGCAGCTTCCGATCCTTTACACAGACGCATGCCTCTTTCTTCTTCCAGCGACGCGACTGACGCAATCATTCCAACCTTTGAAATCAAAAGCACGCGACTAACCTCGCTTGCATTGATGATCAAAACCAGCAATCTGACTAAGCTGTGCGAAGACTTGCTGCAGCAGTATGGTCATGCTGGAGAAAACCCAGAATTTTTTGATCAGGACCCAGTGGTGATCGACGTATCGCAATGGTCGCCAGACGTTCCAGTTGCAGATCTGTCCTCTTTAATGATCGTCTTAAAGGACTGTCGATTGGTCCCGGTTGCCATGCGCGCTGCGCATGAAACCTGGAAGGCCATGGCGCAGCGCCTTGGCTTGGCCTGGGCTGAACCAGAGCCTGCTCGCTCAATCATGGAACCGGCACCGGCACCGGTGGTTGTGTTGCCAGTGCTAAACACGGTGAGTGCTGGGCCGCGTGCCGCTGCCATACCGACCATGGTCATCGACAAACCTCTGCGTTCCGGACAAAAAGTGTATGCCCGGGGTTGTGATCTGGTGGTGTTGGCCATGGTGAACCAGGGGGCCGAGGTGGTGGCAGACGGGAACATTCATGTTTATGCACCACTGCGGGGCAAGGCAATGGCGGGAGCCAGTGGCAATGTGAATGCGCGTATTTTTTCCTTGTCTTTGGAACCAGAATTGATATCGATAGCGGGCGTGTACCGTACCAGTGAAAATCCCTTGCCAGCCAATGTTCACGGCAAGCCGGCGCAAGTGCAATTGAGCAATGATGGACAGGACAAGTTGTTGATCAATGCCCTGACCATTTCTTATTGAAAGACAGT
The DNA here is from genome assembly GCA_903912515.1 of uncultured Planctomycetaceae bacterium. GTDB lineage: Bacteria > Planctomycetota > Planctomycetia > Gemmatales > Gemmataceae > UBA6894. The sequence continues at coordinate 680 of CAIWHS010000643.1, read as the reverse complement.
AAATCCATGGCAAAAATTATTGTGATCACCTCCGGTAAGGGTGGTGTCGGCAAAACCACAACCAGTGCCAGTTTTGCAACTGGACTGGCCATGCGCGGCCATAAAACGGCGGTGATCGATTTTGACGTTGGCTTGCGCAATCTTGACCTGATCATGGGCTGTGAACGCCGCGTCGTTTATGACTTGATCAATGTCATTAACAACGAAGCTAATCTCCACCAGGCCCTGATCAAGGACAAGCAGTGTGAGGGCCTGTTTGTGCTGGCGGCCTCGCAAACCCGTGACAAGGACGCTTTGACACAGGAGGGCGTGGAACGGGTGCTCAACGACCTCGCAGCCATGGACTTTGAATACATTGTTTGTGATTCACCGGCAGGCATTGAAACTGGCGCCTTAATGGCCATGCATTTTGCCGACGAGGCGCTGGTCGTGACCAACCCGGAAGTCTCATCGGTGCGGGATTCAGACCGCATTCTGGGCATGTTGGCGAGCAAGACCAAACGGGCAATTGAAGGCTTGGAACCAATCAAAGAGCATTTGCTGATCACCCGCTACAACCCGGCACGTGTCAACCAGGGCCAAATGCTGTCGCTGGAAGACATTCAGGACATTCTTCGCATCAAGCTGTTAGGGGTCATACCCGAGAGTGAAGCAGTGTTGCAGGCCTCTAACCAGGGGGT
>CAIWHS010000642.1 GCA_903912515.1 uncultured Planctomycetaceae bacterium | reverse complement strand
TGCGATTTTGCCCAACATCATTCCGCCATCGATTGCGATGCTTCTGTTTGCGTCAATCGCCAACGTGTCGGTGGGTAAATTGTTCTTGGCGGGCATACTCCCGGGCCTGTTGATCGCTGCGTTGCTCATGGTGACTGTCTACGTGCTGGCGCGTCGCCATGGTTATGGCGAGGCCACGCCGCGGCCCGGTTGGCAATCCGTCTCCGGACCACTGAAGCAGGCCATTCCAGCGCTGATGCTGTCGGTGCTGATCATTGGGGGCATTCGTTTCGGCGTGGTGACCGCCACAGAAGCGGGCGTGGTGGCGGTGATTTACGCCCTGGGTATTGGCTTGTTTTATTACCGAGACCTCAAGCTCAAGGAGGTCTGGAAGGGCCTCAGAGAATCCAGCATTGACAGCGCCATGGTGGGTTTCATGATTGGCGTGGCTGCGCCTTTTGCGTGGGTGCTGATCTCCGGACGCGTACCCCAACAGTTTTTACAGACCATGGTGGTGCATGTCAACGAGGCATGGTTGATCCTGCTCTTGCTGAATGTCGTGATGCTGATTGCCGGGGCTTTTCTTGACCTGACCGCGATCATGTTGATTGTGGTCCCCCTGACGCTGCCCTTGGTCCTCCAACTCGGTGTCGACCCCATTCATTTCGGCATTATTGTGGTGGTGAATCTCATGCTGGGGGGCCTCACCCCACCCTACGGGTTGTTGGTGTTCATCCCAAGCGCGATTACCGGCACATCGGTGCAAGCCACTTTCAGGGCGGTGATGCCGATGTTCTTTGTGCTGGTGCTTGCACTTGGCCTGATTACCTACGTGCCGTCGATTTCGCTCACCTTCGTGCGAGCATTTTTCTAATAACGCAACAGGGACTCTGATGAAAGTTGAACTCAATGACAAAGTTGCGCTGGTGACCGGCTCGGCGCAAGGCATTGGCCAAGCCATTGCCGACACGCTGGCCCGTAATGGCGCACGGGTGGTGTATTCCGATCTTGATGCTGACCGGGCCGCCGCAGCGTCCAAGGCGGGTGGCGGGTGCCTCGGCTTTGAGCTGGACGTCGGCCGGCCCGACAGCGTTGTGGCGGGCGTCGCCCGTGTCCTTCAAGAATTTGGCCGGGTTGACATTCTCATCAACAACGCGGGCATTGGCGTGCCGGCCGCCGAAAGGAAAACCATTGACGACTACAGCCTTGAGGCCTGGGACGCGCTGCTGCGGATCGACCTGACCGGCCTGTTCCTGATGAGCCGCGAAGCATCGCGGGCCATGAAAACACAGAAGTCGGGCCGCATCGTCAACATTGCCTCGGTCCTGGGCATGGTGCCTGCAAGACTTCAAAGTGCCTACATTGCCGCCAAAGCCGGAGTTGTGAACCTGACCAAGTCCATGGCACTGGAATTGGCGCCCCATGGCGTTCTGGTTAATGCTGTTGCACCGGGGTCAACGCAAACGCAGGGTTGGCAGACCTGGATCAGGGATGCCGGCAGTGAGGCGCAGGACCTGCACGCCAAGCTCATGTCGCACATACCGCTGGGGCGGCCCGCCACCACGCAGGAGATCGCCGATGCGGTGCTGTTTTTGGCAGCCCCGGAAAGCTCCTACATCACCGGCCATGTCTTGACG
>CAIWHS010000641.1 GCA_903912515.1 uncultured Planctomycetaceae bacterium | reverse complement strand
GGCAGGATCGCATAATTCTTGGTAAGTGTTCCAGTCACCATCAGCGATAGCTTCGAGCAGGCGCTGGTTGACCGCCACAAGTGATTCTTCCGTGAAAACCATTGGTTATTCTCCAATTAAATTTGCATTTGAAAAGAAGTGAATTAAATCCGACCGGTTGAGGTTATTCAAATGATTTAGAATTGAAAAGTGTCAAGCCAGCATGAATTGCAATGTTTCTCAAGGAATTGGCAAAACCGCTCAGGGTTAGGTGGGCATTCAAGCCGCTGGGATTCGGCAATACACAAATACGGGTGGAGTCCCAAGTTTCGTTCAAAATTCCTTCCCTAATGTCTTTTCGCCCCATGGCTTGGCGAAGCGTTGTGATCCCGAGGACCACGAGCCAATCAGGTTGCCATTGTTTGATGAGTTGTCTGATTTGGGTGTAGCCGGCGGAAATTTGCTCGGGAGTTAGCTCTTGAGCAGAGCGTGTGGCCCATGGAACTAGGTTGGTGATCCCCATTCCTAGAGAAGGTAATTCATTCTGCTCCCATGGTTTGTAGAGCCTGGGGGTTAGGCCGGCTTGATGGATGCCTGGCCAAAACCTGTTCCCAGGGCGGGCAAAGTGATTGGCTGTAGCGGCGGTATATAAGCCCGGGTTGATGCCGGAAAAAAGGATTTTACAGCCTGGCCCTAGGATATCTGGAAGTGTTTTACCCCAAGCATTTTCCAGTTCCGTTGGCGTGGGTTTCCTTGAGCCTGTTGGAAATGGTGCACCAGCCTTGGGATCTTCAGGCGGATGCATCGGGTTTTGGCTTTTTTTCTTGCCCATAATCACACAGTATAAGTTGCGGGCCAGAATCGTGTGCTTGAAAAGGGGTAACCAATGGGACAAGTACCAGCGGATCTGGTTCGTTTGGGTGAATTGGCAGGCATGGAATCGGCATTCCAAGACGGGCAGGGGGTCTGGCACAAGCCTTCTCTCGAGGCGTATATGGCGATTTTACCGTCCCTTGGCATGGATATTCAAAACCCTGAACAGGCTGGAGAGCTGAGGGCCCAATTTGCATTGGAAAAATTGCGGATGCCGCTAGACAGTGTCCAAACTGTTTGGAGTGGAAAACCCATCAAGCAAAGTTGCCCTCTAATTGTTCAAGTGGAGGAAAGAAACGAGGGAAATGCTGGATTGACGCTGGTTTTGGAAAGTGGTGAATGCAGGCGCGTTGAGTTTGTCTTGGGTGATTGCAAAATTTTGGACGGTTGCAGGCTGGATGGGAAGAGTTGGGTTAGGAGAATAATCTTATTGGAGAATGTTCCTTGGGGGGTTCATGAGGTTCGGTTGGATTGGGGCAGTGATTGTCCAGGGTGGGTGATTGTCGCTCCGAAAAAGGCTTATCAAAAGCCCTTGCACGGCAAGTCTGGCAAGTGGGGTATCTTTTTGCCAGTTCATGCAATGCGCTCAGAAAAAAACCATGGTTGTGGTACCTACACAGATTTAGGGGATTTACTGGAATGGACCGGGGCGCATGGAGGCGGGTTGGTTGGAACTTTACCCATGCTTGCAGGGCTCAGTGAAAACCCGTGTGAGCCAAGTCCGTATTCGCCCGCTTCGAGGCTTTTTTGGAACGAATTGTATCTGGATTTAGATAAAATACCTGAATTGGTTTTATCCGACCTTGGTAGGGCAAAAATGCTGGCCCCTGAATGGCTTGCAGAAAGCCAGCGACTAAAAGATACAAGCCTTGTTGAACATG
>CAIWHS010000640.1 GCA_903912515.1 uncultured Planctomycetaceae bacterium | reverse complement strand
GCCAAATGGCGTCTATGGTGGCCAGGGTCGGGCGGGTGCAGTGGATGTAGGTGCGCGGGATGCTGGCCACGCGTGCGGGGTCAAAGTCCAGTACGTCGGTGTAGGGGTGGCCGGGGTGCGGCGTTTGGCGGCGGGCCACCCAGGCGGCGTCTTCGCCTTGCAGGCCAAAGAGTTCGGGGCCCGGGGGCGGAAAACTGTACAGCCGGTTGGCGCGCGCGGCGTTCATCCGCGCCTCACGGGTGGCGCTGGCGTGGGTGGCGCTCCAGGCTTCGCCGGGTTTGGGCACCACCGCGTCCACATAGACCAAATGGCGCAGTCGCTCTGGGATGCGGTCGGCCACACCGGTTCCCACCATGCCGGCGTAGGAGTGCACTGCCAGCACTACGCCCTGCAGCTCCTCGTTGTCGATGGAGGCCACCACATCTTGGATATGCGTGCTCAGGTGGATATCCGGCGAAAGTAGGTGGGCCCGTTCGCCCACGCCGGTAAGCGTGAGCGCATGCACGCGGTGGCCTTGCGCCTGCAGCAAGTCCACCACGCGCCGCCAACACCAGGCGCCATGCCAGGCGCCGTGAACGAGTACGAAATTTGCCATGGGGTCTCTCTTTAAGGGAATAAAAACTTACCGGGACCTCGCAAAGCTAGTTCTCCAGGGGGCACCCTAGGGTTTGTATTGAGAGCCCTGCGAATGAAATTAGCTACCATGCCAGCTGGCTTGAGGATGATTTTCGTTGGAATGGAAAAACTATGGCACTCGTGATTAAAAAATTCTTTGTCAGTAACGAGCCCCGCGAAGACGGTGTTTATGTGGAAATCCAGGCGCGCCAAAGCGGCTTTTTTTCCTGGTTGTTTGCGCTGTTTGGGTTGGACCCCAATTACTCCCTCAGTATTTTGTTTGACAAGGTGATTTACCAAGCCAGCAGCCTAAACGGTTTTCATAAGGTGATTTTGCCGATCCAATCCGTCAGTTCGATTTATTTCGGCACCCTGCGGCCTTGGGGCAAAGCCTTGTTTTGGTTTTTGCTATTTGTCGGGGGTGCCTATGCGGCCGCTGAGATGGGCGAAACCAATTGGGTAGTTTTTTCTGTTGTGGCGGGTTTGATCATCGCGATTTTGGTTTATATCCTGAACCGGGAGTTGACCATCGGAGTGACCGAGGTGACCGCTGCCACCTACCCTTTGGTACTCAAACGATCTGTCATTGAAGGACAGGAAATTTCCGAGGCTAAATTAGCCGAAATCAGTCAGATTTTTGTAGCACTTTTGGACGCCCATAAGGCGGCGGAGCGGCTTTGAGCACACCGCTACTCAATTTGGCACCGCGCAAGGGTCCGGCGCTGCCCAAGGAGGCGCCGCCGCCTGGGCCGGTGCTCGATCTGAGCGCATCAGTTCGCGGTCCGGTATTGGTGACGGATCGAGGTTTGGGAGCCCAACTGCCCACGCTTTCGGTGTTGCCCCATGTATCCGTCGCTGTGCTGGTCGCGGCGCTGTCGTTGGTGCCTTTGCTTTACCTGTCCTCGTGGCGCAGTGGCGAGGGCGCTGATGCACCGCCTTGGTATTCGTCGCTTGTAGAAAAAGCCCAACAGCTTTTCGCCCATGGCGACGAACAGGAAGAAGAAGTGCTGGAACAGGCCGCGGAGCCGTCCGAGGAATCCCCCGCTGCGAACCTGCCTCAGGGCGTAGCGGCCCAAATCGCGGCTCTGGTGGGTAAGAGTTGCCAGAATTTCCTGGACGATGGCGACGACCCGGCTGCTAAATACGCGTTTGACCAACTAATCTGGAGCCGCCTAAGTAAAGAATGGCAGGACAGTGCTGTCGATCGCTTAGATGTATGTGCCCCATTTAACTGGCAAACATCGAACGTG
>CAIWHS010000639.1 GCA_903912515.1 uncultured Planctomycetaceae bacterium | reverse complement strand
GGCCGCTCGGTGTTGCTGAAAAACTTCCTGATGGGAGAAGCGCAAATCGACTTAAGAGTCGAGCCTCCAGCTACGCCTGACGGGAGGTGGATTAACCAGATTCACCGCCGCGATGCGGCCGCAGCGCTCGTCTGGATGATGGACGCCCGTCTGCCGGGAGTTTTTAATGTCGCAGATCACACGCCGGTCACGCAGCGCATGGTTTATACCGAACTCGCCCGCCGCTTCGGCCGCCCCTTGCCTCCGGAACGCGCTCCCGCCCTCGATCGCAAACGAGGCTGGACCCACAAACGGGTCAGTTCGCAGAAACTCACGGCTGCCGGCTGGATGCCGCAATTTCCCTCGTGGTTTGATGCGCTCGACCACGACCCCGGCCTCGTGCCATCCATCATGGCTCAGATTCACACCGAAGCGGCTGAGGCGCCTGAGCCAGACCGGTCGGCTGGCGGGTCATAGCGCGCGCCTTAAGAGAACCTGACAGCCAGCGCCCGGCTGTAGGATTCAGGCCCGGTTCCGTTCATCCACCTGGCTGTTCAGAGTGCAGAAGTCGTAGATCCATCCGACTCCAAACAACCCGGCGGTCAGCATCCAGAGAATGCCGGTCCAGATTTTACCGAGATAAAGCCGGTGGATGCCGAGGAGTCCGAGGAACGTCTGCAGCAGCCAAGCGACTGAATAGTCGTAGCGGCCGGCGGTAAAACGAAGGTCGGCGCGACGGTCCATGCCCGGGATGAGAAACAAGTCGATCAGCCAGCCGATGCCGGCAAGACCGAGGGTTAGAAACCAGAGGACACCGGTGATTGGTTTTCCGTAATAGAAGCGGTGGGCTCCGGTGAACCCAAAGATCCACAGCAGGTAACCGATGGTTTTGCTGTGGGTGTCCGGCTGGAATTGACTCATGGTGCTTATTGATCTCTGGGGTTGGCGGGTGCGCCAGAGAAATCGTTCGGGGAGAAACAGATAAGGAAATGGGGGTTAGAGAAAATCGTGTCAGTGTGCAAATCTTGACATGCTTGTCGTCGATCCTCGTCTGCTGCGATGGCACCCAGCCTCGCCTTGAATTTCCCAGCGCTTTTTACCACGTGATGGCGCGTGGTAACCGGCGTGAGTCCATTTTCCATGACGACGACGGCCGCCGGTTTTTCCTCTCCACCCTGTCCGACGCCTGCGCGATGACCGGCTGGCGGGTTCATACTTGGGTGCTGATGGGCAATCACCATTACCTTTTCTTCGAAACTGCCGAGCCTAACCGGGTTGCCGGAATGAGCTGGTGGCCGAAAACCTCGCGATGCGTAGCGGGGCGAATGTGAGCCGGTAACTGCGCCGGTTCGATGGAGCGCAAGCCAATGCCAAGCAGCCTTCTGAGATGAGGGGGTTCCTCAAGGTGGCTTGGGAAGCGGAAGGCGGAAAGGGTAATTTTGTCATGATTTGCACACTGACCCCAGTTCTCCGCAGGATGTGTGATTCAGATTTGCCGAATCCTGGAAGTGAGGCAGGCTGGATCGATGATAAAAGGGGAAATTGGACATGGACCAGCGGTGGCGCTGGTGGTTGCCAATATGATTGGCACCGGAGTGTTCACTTCTCTGGGTTATCAGTTGGAAGCGCTGCCTTCGGCGTTTCCGATCTTGGTGTTGTGGGCGGTGGGTGGGGTGCTGTCGTTCTGCGGGGCGCTCTGTTATGCGGAGTTGGTGTCGATCTGGCCGCGCTCGGGCGGGGAGTATCACCTGCTGCGGGAGGCGTACCATCCGCTGGCGGGTTTCATGGCGGGGTGGGTGTCGCTGGTGGCGGGCTTTGCGGCGCCGATCGCACTGGCGTCGATGGCGTTTGGTCGCTACATGGCGAAGCTGGGGGTGCCGGTGGAGCCGATGGTGCTGGCGGCGGGGGCGGTGGTGCTGGTGACGGTCATCATGCTGGGTTCGACCTCGGCGGTGGGGCGCTTTTTGGGTGCATTGACGGTGTTGAAGGTGTCGCTGATCCTGGCGTTCATGGCCGGGGCGCTGGTGCCTGCGGCGACGGTGGCGACGGTGGTGCCAGTGTCGCTACTACCCAAGCCGGGGGACTGGGATTTGATGATCAGCGGGGGTTTTGCGACCTCGCTGGTGTATGTGATGTATGCTTACACTGGCTGGAATGGCGCGGCCTATGTGGCGGGAGATCTGAGAGATCCGCAGCGCTCGGTGCCGCTGGCTTTGCTGGGCGGAACGGTTTTGGTGATGCTGCTTTACATAGGGTTGAACGTGGCCTTTCTGGTCAAAGCGCCTTGGGAGTCGCTGCGCAGTGAGCCGGAGGTGGCGCTGGCGGCGGCGAAAGCGATCTTTGGTGAGCGGGGTGGGGCCTGGATGGGTGGGTTGATTGCGTTTGGCCTACTGTCGATGCTGACGGGGCTGACTTGGGCGGGGTCGCGGGTGCATCAACGGCTGGGACAGGATTTGGTGCGGCTGTCATTTTTGGCTCGGGTGAACAAGCATGGGGCTCCGGTGGGCGCAGTTCTGTTGCAAGGGGGGCTAGCGTTGCTGCTGCTTCTTTCAGGCACGTTTGATGCGGTGCTCAATTATGTGGAGGCGCTGCTGCTAGTATCATCGCTATTGGCGGTGCTGGCGGTGATTTGGCTGAGGGTGCGGCGCCCCGATCTAGTGCGGCCCTTCAAGGTGCCGCTGTATCCGCTGCCGCCGCTGTTGTTTGCGGGGGCTACGGGTTACATGATGTGGTTCTTGGTGGGGCAGCGGCCACAGGAGTTGATGTGGGGCGGAGTGACGCTGCTAGTGGGTGGGGTGCTTTATGCTGGACTCCGGGGTTGGCAAGAGTCGGTCTAAAGGGGGCGCTAAGAAGCAAGAAGCAAGACAATTGCAGACACCCACTTTTTTATCTGAATGACCGAAATTCGCGCACTTGGTCCCGAACGGGGCGATCATGGGCGTTAGCACTAGGCCCAGTGAGGGGCAGCGGCCAGTCGTAGACCCGGCGCCAAGATGGGCGCAGCAGAGTAGGTGCGGGGGGCAAGTATGGGGCCTAGACCGTTGCCTGCGCAGGGTCGGCCGGATACAAGCGCGGGAGCGCGCCTATGAGAGTGGGCGCGATTCCGCGCGATGGGCGTTGGCCCCAGCCTCAGAAAGACCCAGCCGAGGACGTTAATACGCAGCCGCTTTGCTGATGCAGGGATGCGCCGCCCCGCGGTCGGTAGATT
>CAIWHS010000638.1 GCA_903912515.1 uncultured Planctomycetaceae bacterium | reverse complement strand
ATTTGCGCACTAACCCTTGTCTAGAAATTATAAAAAACAAGATAACGGCAAGGAGCGAATCTTTTGATCAATGGTTGGGGCAAATTCATGACCTTCTGAAGAAGGATGAAGCGTTTCAGGAAACTGCTCCAAGGAGTATTCATCGTTTTAAACCTGGTTCGGCTTGGCTTGTCCTCACGGATGCCAGTCTGCATTCTTATCTTCGTGGTGACTGGTTGATGGATATTTCTTGGTTTGTGTCAAACCCCGAGCTAGTTCAATCTCAAAGATCTCCGGTTTCACTTTTTAAAGAGATTAATCCAGGTTCGCTTATTAATTTGGAGGGCCACTTGGCTGCTGCCTAAACGGTTTAAGGGGGCCTTGCAAGCTTCAAACCATGTATCAAAAATTGCTGCAAGATTTTTTAGATTGGCTCCATCCGCCTCTTTGTTTGGGATGTGGTTTAATTTCACAAAAAAACATTTCTTTTTGTGAGTGTTGTCTTGGATATTTAAAAGAAAAGCAGTGTTCTTTTTGTTCTCAATGTGGTTTCCGTGTTCCTGTTGGTCTAACAACTTTATTGAATTGTCCAAACTGCCAGCTTGTTAAATATCCATTTTACAAAATTGCAGTTCTTGGGGAATACAGGGGCGGCCTTAGGGATTTGATTCTCAAAGGTAAGGGTAGATCTGGTGAGCTATTGATGGAAGCTATGGGGGTAATATTGGCGAAGGAAAAGCATGATTTTTTGATGGAATTGGGTAAAGTGGAAGTTTGCTCGGTTCCGTCTCCTTGGTTGCGCCGTTTAAAAAGAGGGCATAATCCTGCCGAAAGTTTGGCCAGCGGGTTAGCATGGAAATTAGGCTGGAACTTTAGTCCTGGAATTTTGCAAAGGGCTAGGTCCAGCCCCCGGCAAGCTTTTTTACCCAAAACTTTGAGAATAAAAAATATGCACGGAGCGTTCCGTTCGAATCTTCGTGGAAAGAACCTGCCGGAAAAAGTATTGCTGGTAGATGATGTGATGACCACCGGAGCCACTTTAATTGAGGCTGTGAAAGTATTGAAAGCTGGGGGAGTTAGTGAAGTGTTTCCAATTGTCTTGGCGCGCACTCCCTGACTAGTGAAAAGTCTTTGCCTAACTTTTGAATCGTAGGTATCGTTTGCCGATTAAGACCTAGGAGCGCCAAAGGGTGTTCTTGGGAGGCTATCATTGCAACTAAATGGCGTTGATAAATTTTGTAAAATAAACCCAATTTGGGTGTGTTATTTCAATATTCGATTCGGCACTTTTTGTTTGAGTCTAGACCTGCCTCATCGAAACGATTTTATGAAATTCATTTCGGTCATAGTACTTGGCCTCATAACGCATAATGCATTTTCTGGAACCTGGGCGGATGGGCTGTTTGATGAATTGAACAAAGACTTTGGGTCGGTGCCTCGAGGAATGATTTTGCAGCATAACTTTAAAATTAAAAATAATACCCGTGAAGTTGTTGGCATTTTAGGTGTTCGCAGTTCCTGTGGTTGCACTACGATTCAAACTCCTAAGCGTTACCTTCAACCCGGGGAAGAATCTAGCGTACAGGTCCGAATGGATTCTGGAAGATTTCGAGGTCCTAAAACAGTATCCTTGCATGTCAAGTTGGACAGGCCCGAATCGCATGAAGTTAAAATCTGGGTTAAAGCCAATTCTCGCGACGATATTGCTTTGAGCCCTGAAATTGTAGATTTCAAAACCGTAAGAGTGGGGGAAGGAGCCAATTTCGACATTCAAATTCGTTTTTTTGGTTTACCAGACGCAGAAATTCACGAAGTATCAACAGCAAGCGGATATTTGAATACCAAATTTAAACAAGAAGTTAGGAGCCAATCTGAAACTATATACACTGTATCTGTTGAGCTAAGCGGGCAGGCTCCGGTTGGTAAATGGTATAGCGATGTGTGGGTTGAAACTAATCAGAGTTCGGCTTTTAAAATAAGAATTCCAGTTCGCATGGAAATAATATCCGCTCTGTTAGCAAGTCCGGCTTCCATTGAATTTGGAGAAGTTTCAAAAAATCAGGAGACGGAACGCAGGGTACTAATTCGTGGGGCAAAGCCGTTCAGGTTAACGAAAATAGAGGGTTTAGGTGATTCAGTAAAGGTTAAGTTTGCAAGTGATCAATCTAGAACAACACATGTTGTCACCCTGGTTTTAAAAGATATGAAAATTGGATTGTTTCAGGGTAATGTGAAAGCATTTACAGATATTGCGGATTTTCCCTTATTGCAAATTCCTGTTCGTGGCGAAATTATTCCTTAGATAATAATCAGATTTTTAAATGGTCAGTTCTCACAAATCAAATCTACAACCTGTGAAATTTTGCCAGTATGTCTAAACTGACAAATGAAATGAAACTTACCAATTTCGAAGGATTGCCATGCAGCATCCGATTAAAAAGTTGATGGTTGCAAATCGTAGTGAAATTGCGATTAGGGTGTTTAGAACTGCCACGGAGTTAGGGCTTAGAACAGTTGCCCTTTATACGCATGAAGATCGATTTGCCCTCCATCGTTTTAAGGCCGATGAGGCTTATCAGATAGGCAAAACCGGGGAACCAATTCGGGGTTATTTGGATATCCCGCAAATTGTCAGAATTGCCTTGGAGACCCAAGTCGATGCTATCCACCCTGGCTATGGTTTTCTTTCTGAGAATGCACAGTTTGCAAAAGCTGTTCGGGACGCTGGAATCATTTTTGTCGGTCCAAAAAATGAGATACTACGCGATCTAGGTGACAAGGTAACTGCCCGCGAAATGGCAACCCGGGCTGGTGTTCCCGTTTTGCCTGGCAGTCCGAAAGCTATTAAGTCAAACGAGGAGGGTTTAAAAATTGCCGGGGAGATGGGCTACCCGGTTATCGTTAAAGCTTCCATGGGAGGCGGCGGTCGAGGGATGAGGGTTGCCCATGCGCCGGACCAACTGGTCGAGGCCATGGAGCAGTCTCGGCGTGAAGCTGGAGCAGCGTTTGGGATTGCGGATGTATTCATCGAGAAATTTATTCGGAAAGCACGGCATATCGAAGTCCAACTTTTGGGCGACGGTCACGGTGGGTTGGTTCATTTGTTTGAGAGGGATTGTTCAGTTCAAAGGCGCCACCAAAAGATAGTTGAAATTGCACCATCAAGTGGCTTGGCACCCCAAACACGGCAAGGAATTTTAGATTCCGCCTTGGCGATTGGCCGTCAGGTGGGGTTGGACAATGCGGGAACAGTGGAATACTTGGTCGATGCTGAAACAGGGAAGTACTATTTTATTGAGGTAAATCCTCGCATTCAGGTGGAACATACTGTTACTGAAGAGGTTACAGGCCATGATTTGGTCAAGTGCCAAATTCTTGTTTCATCCGGTGTTCGATTGGCTGATCCAAGGATTGGCTTGGGAGATCAGTCTAGCATCAGGCTGACCGGTTATGCGATTCAATGCAGGGTCACAACCGAGAATCCCGCCAATCAGTTCCTTCCTGATTATGGCCGCTTGACCAACTACCGGTCCTCAGGTGGTACAGGAGTTCGTCTTGATTCTGGAAGCGCCTATACCGGGGCTTTAATCACACCTTATTTCGACTCATTGTTGGTGAAAGTGACAACTCGGGCACTGGGATTTGAAGATGCGGCCAGAAGGATGCTGCGAAGCCTCCAAGAGTTTAGGGTTCGCGGTGTCAAAACGAATATTCCTTTCTTGATTAATCTGATTGCCAACCCTTCGTTTCTTGAAAGCAAGTGCACAACTCGTTTTATCGATGAGACCCCTGAACTGTTCGAGTTTCCTGTTCGGCATGATCGCGCCAGTAAGTTGTTGCGCTACATCGGTGAGATCGTTGTGAACGGTCACCCAGAGGTAGGAACTAAAAAACATCCTGCGGGGCTGAAGCCTGTAAGTCCTCTGGCGCCGATCTTGGCCAAATGCGATTCGGTTTCCCCTCCTTCCGGGAGTAGGACCCGTTTCCTAAAATTAGGTGCGGAGGGCTTTGCCCGCGAAGTAAGGTCTGAAAAGAAGTTGTTTTTAACCGATACCACTTTCAGAGACGCCCATCAGTCCCTTTTGGCTACAAGGCTTAGAACCTACGACATGCTTCGGGTCGCTTCCTTTTATGCGCACAACCATGCGGACTTGTTCTCGCTTGAGATGTGGGGTGGTGCAACATTTGATACTTCAATGCGCTTTCTGAAGGAGTCACCCTGGGACAGGTTGGCGAGTATGCGAGCGGCAATTCCGAACATTCTTTTTCAAATGTTACTACGCTCGGCAAGTACAGTTGGCTATACCAATTACCCTGATAATGTGGTTTACTCGTTTGTCAAGGAAGCGTCGCAAGCTGGTGTTGACCTTTTCAGGGTTTTTGATGCCAATAATGGGCTCGACAACATTTCATTGGCAATTGATGCTGTTCGCAAGACTACCGGGATTTGCGAGGCGGCCATCTGTTACACCGGCGACATAAATAACCCGGAAAAGACAAAGTTCACACGTGGTTATTATGTCAATTTGGCCCGGGAGTTGGCCCGTCGTGGGGCTCACTGTATTGCAATCAAGGATATGGCCGGCTTATTGAAGCCTTCCGCGGCCCGTCTGTTGGTTAGGGCTTTACGCCAAGAAGTTGACTTGCCTATTCATTTGCACACCCATGATTGCTCGGGTGGACAGCTTGCATCTTTGGTTCTTGCTGCTGAAGAGGGCGTTGATATTGTGGATGCGGCAATGGCCCCGCTTTCCGGAATGACCAGCCAAGTAAACCTAAATGCACTGGTTGAGGGGATGCGTGGCCATGAACGGGACCCAGGGATTAAAAGGGTAAATCTTCAGGCAACGGCAGATTATTGGGAAGGCGTTCGGCGTT
>CAIWHS010000637.1 GCA_903912515.1 uncultured Planctomycetaceae bacterium | reverse complement strand
TCAAAGCGGGCGTTAGCGCGAAGGGATTTCAGAATCTCCTCTTTGTGCTTGTCATTACGGGCCCAGTGTGTCTCTTTACCCACATCTATGCGAAACAGCGGGGGTACAGCGATATAAATATGCCCGGCCCGAATCAATTCGGGCAGATGCCGGAAAAAGAATGCCAAAAGCAGGGTGGAGATGTGGTAGCCGTCGGCATCGGCATCCATCAACAAAATGATTTTGCCGTATCTCAACCCACTCAGATTGAAGGATGGCCCGATTCCGGTGCCCATGGCACTGACCAGATCCTTTAGTTCTTGGTTAGCCAAAGCCTTGGCTAAAGGCATCCCTTCGCTATTTAGAATCTTGCCTCGCAGAGGCAAGACAGCCTGGTTTCTGTTACTCCGCCCTTGCTTGGCAGAGCCACCTGCACCGTCACCCTCGACAAGAAAAAGCTCGGTGTCATCGACATTCGTGCTTTTGCAGTCGGCCAACTTTCCAGGCAAATTCAGCCGACGAGTGGAAGCCGACTTGCGTTTCACCTCACTCACCGCCTCGCGGCTGGCTTGGCGCGCGCGAGCCGCCAATACTATACGCCCCACAATGGCATCAGCAGCGGTCTTGTTAGCATTTAGCCAGCTTTCAAGCGCCGGACGCACCGAGCTTTCGACCTGTGCCGTCATTTCAGTGTTGTTTAGCCGGTCCTTGGTCTGCCCCTGAAACTGCGGTTCCCGAACAAATGTCGACAACACACCAACAATTCCTTCGCGTATATCTTCCGCTGAAATCGTAAGGCCCTTCACACGGATATCGTGAGTTTCCATGTAGTCGCGAATGGCCCTAACAATCGCCGAGCGAAAACCCGCCTCATGGGTACCACCTCCGGAGGTGCGAATGCCGTTCACATAGGAACGAACCGCCTCCTCAGTGGCATCTGTCCATTGGAGAACAGCCTCTAGGCGTTCACCATCTTTGCGAACAAATGAAAATGGCAGTTCAGTGGTAGGCGCTTTGGCCGAATCCTTCACCAACTTGGTCAAAAATTCTGGAATGCCACCTGGGTGGCTTAAATCATGGGTTTGGCCCGAGACTTTATCTTCAAACGACAGTTTCAGTCCCGCATGGATATAAGACATGTCTTCGAGATGCGACTTGATCGTGTCGGCATCCAGAATCGTTTTGGGAAATATGTCGCCATCCGGCTGAAAATAAATGGTCGTGCCATGCTGTCGGCTAGGGCTCAATTTTTCAATGGAGCCGTGAGCCTTGCCACGCCTAAACTCCTGCCTCCATTCGTGCCCATCGCGCCTGATGGTGGCTACCATCCGCTTGGAAAGGGCATTCACCACCGACGAACCGACGCCGTGCAAACCACCAGAGTGGATATAGTTGTCGCCTTCGCCAAACTTAGCGCCCGAGTGCAAGGTGGTGAGGATCAGCTCCAGGGCCGACTTGCCAAACTTGGGATGCTTGTCAACCGGGATGCCGCGCCCATTGTCCTCGACAGTCACGCCCTGCCCGTCCTTATCCAAGCAGACTGTGATGGCTGTGGCATGACCGTTTAGATATTCATCGACGGCATTGTCCACAATTTCCCACACCATGTGGTGCAGACCCTTCCCATCGGTGCCGCCAATATACATTGCAGGGCGCTTACGAACAGGCTCAAGCCCCTCAAGCACCTGAATATCTTTCGCTGAATAACCTGAACTGTTCATCTCTGTTTTATCTTCCCGAAGAACTTGGATTGGGCCGAATTCAGAAGCCTGGATTATTGCAATCCGGGCCTGATGACTCAGTCAAATAGCCCCTTTTGATCGCGGGTTGGCTTCGCTGGTTTTGGAGCGGGCGCATCGCTCACCTCGTCCCAATTCACAGGCGCAAGAGGACTCGGGATGACCCGGGACAGCCCCGCCCTTTTCACCACATCCACACCCTTGCCCCCTCGGCTGACGGTACCAGTACGGCTGGTGAACTCGTGGGTGCGTCCACCTGCTGTCTCCACCACAAATAGCTCCCGGCTGTTGCCTGGAACCATGCCCCCAAGCACCTCGTCTCCCGTATCGAGCCGAATCCCAATCACACCCTTGCCTGCGCCGCTCAGTACAGGCACTTCGTCGGTATAAAAATGGATCATCCGTCCTTTGGCGGTAGCCAAAAACACTGTGTTCCCCCCGCGCACCAACGCAGCAAAAACAACCTTCTCACCATCCCCCAACCGCACGCAGCGCCGACCAGCCTTGGTACTCAGGGCGCAATACGGCTCGAACAAGGTGCGCAGCACCATACCGCCGGACGTGGCCACCAAAAGCCATGGCCCATCATTCTCGGAATGATGACCAATGAACCTCGGGTCGGTGGTCAGAGCGGTAATTACTCGGGTTTGATCAGCGATCTTGAAGAATTTGACGATGGGCTCACCATATCCGGTGCTGGCCGGAATATCATGAATCCGCTGGGTGTAAGCAGTCCCATCCTCACTGACAAAAACTACGGGGTCTAATGTGCTGCCGGGAGCAAGACCGACCACCTCATCGCCCTCACGCACTCGGGTGCTCTCGATTGAGGCCATCCGGCCGACCCGTTTCACCCATCCATCCCGGGTTAGCACAACATGCGCATTTTCCCTGATTATGTAGGCTTCTGGATCAAACTCAGGCGCATCCTCAGCACTGGCGATTCGGGTCCGCCTGCGATCGGGATTTGCCTCGGCTAACGCCTCCAGCTCATCCCGAACCACCCCCCATAGGCGCTTTTCCGAAGACAGAATTCGCTCGATGCGTGAAGCTTCCTTTTGTTTCTCAGCCAGCTCCTCGCGAATCTTCAATATCTCCATCTGCGCGATGCGGTAAATTGCCGCTTCCAGGATGGCATCCGCCTGAATTTGGTCCAACTTGAAGGCTTTGATCAACTTGTCAGCCGCGTCCGATTTGCCCTGACTACCCCGAATCAGGCGAATGGCCTGATCAAGCGCATCGAAAATTATCGCAAAGCCTTCGAGAATGTGGATCCGCTTACGCAGCAGTTCCAACTCATACTCGAATCTTCTACGAACTGTTGCCAGTCGAAATTCAAGAAAGTGAGCGAGAATCGCCTTCAAACCCAGCCGCTCGGGCCGAGTCTTTAACCTCTCACCTGGAACCGGTACCAAGCAGGTCAGGTTGAAACTAAAGGTGTCCTGGAGGGCCGTGTGCTTGAACAAGTAAGCCATCACCAAGTCTGGGTCAGTGCCAGGCTTGATCTCCAAGGCAATGCGAAGGCCGTCCTTCTCATTCGATTCGTTGACAATGTTGAGAAGGTTGGGTAGTTTGCGATCCTCAATGATCGCGCCAATATCTGATTCCAGCTTTCCCTTATCCACGCCATACGGAATGGAGGTAACAACTATTTGAGGCTTTTTACCAGCCTCCTCCAGCTTCCATTCGCCTTGGACACGAATGGAACCACTGCCTTCCTCGTAAATCTTCCTAAGCTCTGAGCGGTCGGCCAAAATCCGGCCCCCTAGAGGGAAATCCGGCCCTTTCAATCGCTCCAAAAGCATTGCCGTTGTTGAATCTGGGTTGTCAATCAGCATCATCGCCGCACGAATTGTGTCCGCCAAGTTGTGCGGTGGAATATTCGTTGCCAAACCCACCGCAATTCCCGAGGCACCGTTCACCAATAAATTGGGGAATTGTGCTGGCAAAACTACCGGCTCTTCGCGGGTATTGTCATAGTTGGGGCGCATGTCCACAGTGCCCTGGCGCAACTCCGCCATCAGCCTTTCAGCAATAGTCGAAAGCTTGGCTTCGGTATAACGCTCAGCGGCCGGCGGATCCCCGTCAACCGAGCCGAAATTTCCTTGGCCCTGCACCAATGGAGCCCGCAGCACCCAATTCTGCGCCAAACGCACCAGTGCCTCATAGGCTGCCGAAGTGCCGTGGGGGTGGTAGTTACCAGTCACATCACCAACAATTTTGGCACACTTGCGGGGCCGGCCATCAAAGGTGAGGCGTAAATCGTTGTACATCGTGTAAAGCAAACGACGCTGCACCGGCTTCAAACCGTCGCGCACATCGGGAAGCGCACGCGAGGTGATCACCGACATGGCGTAAATCAGATAGCGTTCGCGTGTTTCGGAATGAAGCGAAGTCGGTAAGATCGTCTCCAAGGCAGGTCTCTCCCTCGCAAATCCAAAACCGTGGCATTGTAGCAGCCAACCGGGCGTTCTTCCCAGTTTGCCAATCTAGTGGTGTCATTCCACAGTAAATGGTTCCCTGACTTAATTTTGGCAAGTTTAGGCTAAATTTAACGGTTATTTAAAAATTTTAAGGCTCCTTGTACCCTTTTTAAGTTTTCTCAAAAGACTTGCGGCCAGGC
>CAIWHS010000636.1 GCA_903912515.1 uncultured Planctomycetaceae bacterium | reverse complement strand
CCAGCCGAGTTGTAGGCGGTAGTGGTGACCAACACCGTGTCGGACCGGCTGGGGACCGTGGAAGGCCGGGTGTAGCTGGAGCCCCCATTGGTGCCGACATCCACCACCCCGGTCAGACGGTCGGCGCCATCGAAGTAGCTAGCGGCGTAACTGACCCGTGCATTCACGCCGGTAGAAGCAGTGCCTAGCGCCCCGGTGCCGGTCTCATCGTGAAACCGCTGCTTGGCAGTGACCAAAATGACATGGGAGTTGATGTCGTAGGTGGTCTCGATCTGCTGCAGCCCTGGGTCACGATTTGTTATTTTTAAGGTAGATTATTTTTTCTTTTGCGTAAAAGAAGCACTCCGCCCATTGCCCCGATTCAGGGCAGGACCGACAAGACCATCACTCGAATACCTCACGATCAAATTCATTTTCTCATTCGAGCCCAAATACTATCGCCTAAAAATAGAAAGTCCCCTTTTGGCACCCCGGCCAGGCACCAGCCCGTGACCGCAAATAGTCGTTTAAATCCCGATCTCCTTCGGCAGCGAACTTATCCTGACAGAAACCTGAAAATAGGTGGTTGACACTGTGCGGCATCATCGTGAGGCGACCGCCTAATGTTTGGGTTGGGTCGTCCTATGCTTTCTCTTTCGTGCCCGCCATCTTAATTGCCTTTATTTAACGGGGTTATTATTCAAAAAATGTACAGCCAATTCCTTCCAGTTCTCAGGCTTGATCCAAAGTGAGGAAAGTTTTTTGTCAATCACAACCCCAAGGCACCCACTCGCAAATTCTACAGCCGCAGCACCTACTTGGGGATTCCTTCTACCCATGCAAAACCACCCAGATTTAGGGTCGAACCAGGGATCTGGTGGAATCATATCATCAATACAAATAGCAATGGCAGGATGTAAAATTCCAGTATACTTGGCCATCAATGAGCCATGATATGCAGCAGGCGGCGACAGGAGGGTAGCCTTCCATATCTCCATAGGGCAATATCCAGAGATATAAAGGCAGGTCATGTTTTCGATTGAAACTTCTAGCTGCAATGTGTCAATTGCGAATGAAGTAGTACCTTTTTTGCCGTATCGCTCTTCTTGGTCCGCATCCATTTGATAATTAAATGAATAATCCTCACTATTGAAAAAAGGTCGTCCAATAAAACAAGAATGATTATTCAATATTTCAAAGCTGAGGTCGTCTACCATGGCTTCCTACCGGTAAATCCAAAATGGATTATTTTGCTGGCCGCTGGTTCAATTACAAGCTCGTAAATTCCACGACTCGGTTCCTTCATCCCTTGTTGCCAAAATGTACCCAGGGCATCCCACCGCAACGCACCAAGAACGCCACGAGGGTCAGGACGAGGCGGGCCGGATTCAATAATGGTTTGAATGAAAAGAAGAGAGGAAATATATGGACGCTTAGGTATGTGGGCCCCAACAGTTACAGTGGGTTGTAATTTTCCCAAATCGATTCCGTAGTGTGCTGGGTTTAATGGAGACTGATTTGGGTTAAAACAAGCATTGTGAACCCAGACTTCAAAATCCCAATCCTTGTCCCCCACAAAATACGTATGCCAGTCAGCAACCCGGAAGTTGTAAACAGTTTCAGTATCTCCAGTTTCGGATACATTTTCCACAGGCAGCTTGGATTTTTCTGCTGACAGGAGATTATCTCCGGCTTTCAGCTCCCCCGCAGCAGTCCACCCTTTTCCATCCACCCAAAAAGGGTGTTCAGACGTCGTTCGGATGACCCGACCTCGAACTACCACATTCAGGATGGGGGCCGACCGGACAAAAACGTCCTCGACAATTTTTTCATCCACCTCGCCATTTGGATCGAATTCATTGCGGGAGAGGACCCTGTCTCCAACCTGCAAATTTTCAATCGGGATTTCGCCTGTCTTAGTTCTAATTGGGGTTCCGGCTGCAAAACAGGGTCGAAGGACTTGGCCAGCATTTCCCGCAACGCCAACTAGGTCAAAACCCGCTTCCCAGTAATTCCCGTTGGCAATATTTTCGCCGGCGTTGATCGTTCCGCCGATCGCCTGACCGGCGTTGATCAATCGAACTGGAATCGCAACCGCACT
>CAIWHS010000635.1 GCA_903912515.1 uncultured Planctomycetaceae bacterium | reverse complement strand
GTATAGGAGTACCTTTTCGCGTCTGGCCCGAAATTCTGCAATTCCAGGCTGAAAACTTGCCATGATTGCATCCAATTCTTTTTTCTCCTTGATCATTTCTAGGGTGGTCTGGCTTACCAGTAGGTTTTTCATTTTATCCACCTGCCAGATGTCACCATGGACCTCTTGCAGAGCAAGGGCCAATGCCAATCCAAGCCGCAATGGATCCAGGTTTTTCATGTCGGTCACCAAGATGTCGATTCCTTGGCAGGGCTTATTAGCAAAGACACTCGAACTGGGAGTGCGGTTTACCCACATGAAATCAATTCCTGGGACGGCCATTGCACGCAATTTCTCGATCACCAGTTGAGGTTGCATCCACGGAGCCCCCACCCATTCAAATGGACGGTCAGTTCCACGACCAACTGAAATATTGGTGAATTCAACAAGGCCGATACCCGGGTAGGTGTGGGCAGCTTGGAGGGTTCGCAGGTTGGGGGAAGGGAACTGCCATTCCAGTCCAGTTTTTTCAAAGGTCATTTCCCGGGTCCAACCCTGCATCGGAATGATTTCCAATTTGATTGAAGGAGATTTTTTTCCATCGCCATGACGCTCAATAGCGTAAAGACGAGCCAGTTCTCCCAATGTGAGGCCATGGCGGGTTGGAATACGGTGGAAGGCAACAAACGATTCAGCACCAACGTCAGTCAGCGGCCCATTGAAAGCATCGCCCCCAATTGGGTTTGGCCTGTCGAGGACCATAACGCCAATTCCGGCTTCTGAGGCTGCCTCCATAATGTTACCCAGCGTGCTTGAGTAAGTGTAAAAACGGCAGCCAGCATCCTGAATATCAAAGACTAGTAAATCGAGGCCTTTTAGTTGTTCTTTGGTGGGTTTACGCCTTGGGCCATAGAGGCTGACAATTGGCAAGCCTGTTTTGGGATCCATGCTGTCGGCAACCGGGCGATCCACCGCGCCGCGAATGCCATGTTCGGGTGCAAACAACAATTTTAGCGAAACTCCAGTTGCTTTGTGCAGTAGGTCCACCACGCTGGTGCCAGTGGTGTCGCGTCCAGTGTGATTGGTGACGAGGCCGATCTTTTTTCCTTTGAGCGGCGCAAAATTGTTTTCGATCAATGCAGCCAGACCGGTTTTCACTCGAGGCAATGGGGCTTGGGGTATCACCAAGCGGGCACAGTGTGTGGCGATGGTATTGCGTAGTTTTTGAATATCGCCTTTGCCATCGGGATGGACCCGGTTAGATAAAAATATCTGGAATGTGTCGTGGACCGGGTCTATCCAAATACTGGTTCCGGTGAAGCCGGTATGGCCAAAACTCAAAATTTTGGGAAAAATGGAGCCACGGTTTGATGAATACGCAGAATCGATATCCCACCCATAGCCGCGGTGACCGCCTGGAATTTCACGGGCTTGAGTCCATTCCCGGCAGGTTTTTGCCGACAAGATTACTACGCCACCTTTTTTTGCATTTCCTAAAGTGCCTTCACCCAGCACCATACGAGCGTATTTGGCCAGATCTGATGTTGTGCTGAATAGGCCTGCATGGCCAGCCACCCCGTCCATTTTGTAAGCGCGGGGATCATGCACCTCCCCCCGCATCATCCGGCCTTCCCGTTTTTCGGTAGGGGCTGTTCTGGTTGTTTTTTTATCTGTTATTCCGAAAGCAGTATCGTTCATTTCCAAGGGGCCAAAAATATATTGTTGGCAAAAAACATCGAGGGGTTTTCCGGAAACTCTTCCAACGATTTCTCCCAGCACGATAAAATTAACATCGCTATAGCGAAATTTTTCACCTATTGGGGAACTCAGCTTCAGATTGCAGATATTTTCCAAGGCCTTTTCACGGCCCGCATCGTAATCACTTATTGGGTTATCTGCTATGAGTCCGCTGGTGTGAAGGAGCAGGTGTTCTAGTGTGATTTGGTCTTTTCCATTTGGGGTAAATGCAGGCCAATGCTGAGATGCTTTGTCGGTCCATTTCAATTTGCCTTGGTCCACCAGTATTGCGATGGCAGTGCTGGTGGCGATTGGTTTAGTCAATGAAGCCAAATCGTAGATGGTATCCACGGTTGCCGGTTCTACCTTTGGCAACAGGGCTCGGTTTCCCCATGCCTTTTCGAGAAGGACCTTGTCGCCTTTTTGTAAACGGACAACCACACCGGGGACCTTTCCAGAAGCAATTGATTCGTTGATCGCTTTTTCAATTTCAGCTTGAGGGAAATTGTTGGCCCATCCTGGGGTGGAAAATGCCAAACTGCCAATCAAAATGATTGAGGCCCATATTTGCTTCATAATCTAAACTCCTAAAAAGAAACCTAGAGTGACCTAATTATGAGCCAAGTACTACTGTTTTAATACCATCCCCTAGGGAAGGAAATGAAAAGAGGCGTGGATGGTCTGAGGTCATTGGTTTCAATGCAAATGCCATTTATAATATGATTACTGATGGAATCAGGCCTTATGGAAAATCATCAATGAGACAATTCTTGATTGTTTTGCGAAATCTCACCGCTGTAACCAGTCTTGTGACGGTTTGCTTTTGTGGGGTTCCTTCCGGAGCTCAAGAAAAGAGTGTCAAACCCGGAATAAACGACCAATTCAAAAAGCCTGATGTACCCAAGTTTGTGGAACGTTTTGAGGGAGAAAGTCGGGAAGTATTCGACAAGCGTGAAAAGGTGATGGAAGCACTGGCACTCAAGCAGGGAATGGTGATTGCCGATGTAGGGGCAGGCACAGGTTTCTACACGCGTTTATTCGCCCAAGCAGTGGGTGAGCACGGTAAGGTTTTGGCTGTTGATATTGCCAAAGAATTTTTGGACCACATAAACAAAACAGCAAAAGACCAAAATCTTGCAAACATCACTTCCATATTAGGAAAAGATGTGTCGACGGAATTACCAATCAAGTCAGCCGACTTGGTTTTTGTGTGTGACACATACCATCATTTTGAATACCCAGCCCGCATTTTGGAAAGCATTCACAAAGGCCTTAAGGATGGGGGAAAGTTGGTGATAATTGATTTCGTTCGGGAAGCAGGCACCAGCAGCGATTGGGTCATGGGCCATGTACGTGCCGGCCAAGAGGTGGTGGAAAAGGAAGTCTGTCAGTCTGGTTTTCGCAAGTTAGAAGAAAAAAAAGGCTTGTTGAAGGAAAACTATTTGATCATTTTTGAAAAAACACTTTCCAAAGCAGATGCAAGCAAGTGATTGAACAATCGCCCAGAGGGTATGGCCTTTCCACCGGTGTCTTTTTGGTGGTAGCCGGCATGGTCGGTGCCGGAATATTAACTTCTTCAGGCTACACCTTGCGTGATACCGCCAACCCGGCAGGGCTGCTACTGCTTTGGGCTGTTGGCGGATTGATGGCGCTTTGCGGTGCATGGTGCGTGGTGGAGATGGCGACTGCCCTACCACAGGTAGGCGGGGATTATATTTTTGCCCGAGAGGCTTTTGGACCTGGGGCAGGGATGGTTGCCGGTTGGCTTAGCTTTTTGATTGGTTTTACAGCACCAACGGCGGTAGTTGCCAGATTGGCAGCCAATTACATAGTCAAGCCTTTTGGGGAGCCATTGAGGACGGTAATTCCTGAATCGTTTTATGCCTATTTAGAACCAGGATTGGCAACAGTTTTGATAGTTTGTATTACTTGGGGCCATTGCCTTGGCCATAAGCAAAGTGCCTTGTTGCAAACTGTAACAACCTTGGGGAAAATATTTGTTTTGTTGGCAATGGTGGTAGCCGCTTTACTTTCCCCACGAATTGATTGGAGCCATTTTGAATCCAGCCATTGGCCGGATCGTTCTGAATGGTCCACATGGGCTGTTGGCCTCATTTATGTGGGTTATGCTTATGCCGGTTGGAATTCGGCTGCCTACATTGCGGGCGAAATTCGGAACCCTGGTAAGCTATTACCTTGGGCGATTCTTGGTGGATGCATTTTGGTTACCACTCTTTATTTATTGTTAAATTTGGTCTACATCCTTGCCCTTGATCCGGTTGCCATGCGAATGCGGCCGATTGGTGAGGTGGGGCCGGTAGCTGATTTGGCCATGCGCGAACTGTTCGGGCCTGCATTAGCCAATCCGTTGAGTGTTGTTTTGGGCCTTGGTTTGGTCGCCTCGTTGAGTTCTTATTTATTGGCTGGATCCAGATTACCGGTTGCAATGGCTCATGATGGTTTGTTTTTTCGAATGGCAGGCCGATTGCATAATACCCGTCAAACCCCGGTTTTTGCCTTATGGATACAAGCTTTTTTGGCAATCGGCTTGTGTTGGTCCGGTAGCTTTCTGCAGATTTTGGATTACACTTCGGTTGGGCTTACCCTCGTGAGCGCCTTGGTGATTTGCAGTATTTTTCCGCTCCGTCGGCGGGTTGATTTGGCCCATGCGATCCGTTGCCCTGGGCACCCCTTGCCTGCGCTAATTTATTTAGGGCTTTCAACATGGACTATTGTCTTCAGCTTGATGGACGGTCAGAAGTTTTTCCCAACCTTGCTCAGTCTTGTTACTGTGATATTTGTGGTTATTGTTTCGGGTTTCATTTTTTCTGCACGGCGAATGGTAGCAGGCAATCCAACTTCAGCAGGACCCGATAAAGTCCCAAGGCACTTGTGAAGTACGGTGACTTCCTAAAATTGATGTCAAGTATTTTTGCAACGCTTTGTCGCCACTGATTGTATTCGCAAGGGTTTCCGTGTGGGTTATGCAAGTCAAGGTCTTAATGATTTAAATTTTAAAAGATGTTATATTAATTAGTTTAACTATCAGTATTATTGGCGATTGCCATACTGGATCAGATTCAAGCCATGATGTTTTTGATCACCTCGCCATGAACATCTGTCAGCCGGAAATCGCGCCCGGCATGGCGATAGGTTAAGCGTTTGTGGTCCATTCCCAAAAGGTGCAAAACGGTGGCATGCAGGTCATGAAAGTGGACCTTGTCTTCTACACCGTAGTAGCCATATTCGTCTGTTTTGCCGTGGACGAAGCCGCCTTTAACGCCACCACCTGCCAGCCACATGGTGAAAGCTTGTGGGTGGTGATCGCGTCCATCCCTTCCTTGGCCGGCTGGTGTGCGACCAAATTCGCCACCCCATAGGACAAGGGTATCGTCGAGTAGTCCCCTGCGATCCAAATCGGTGAGCAGTCCAGCAATTGGCAAATCCACTTCCAATGCGTTCTTGGTGTGGTCGCCTTTCAGTCCGCCATGCTGATCCCATTTATAGCTGTGACTGCACTGAATGAAGCGAACTCCCCTTTCAGCAAAACGACGGGCCATCAGGCAAAGGCGGCCGAAATTTTTTGTTTGAGGGTTGTATAGTCCGTATAGTTTATGTGTTTCTTCGGTTTCTCGAGAGATGTCCTGCAATTCTGGTGCGGCCGCTTGCATGCGGTAAGCGAGTTCGAAGCTTTCGATTCTGCCTTCCAGTGCTAGATCTGGGCCGCTTTCGGCAAGCTTTTCCCGATTCATTTCTTGGATCAAGTCAATTTCTCGGCGCTGAGCAATGCGCGGGGTAGAGCCAGAAATGAAGGGTATTGCCACCTTCTCGGCCGGGATGCTGGAAGTGCCGAGTGGGGTTCCTTGGTGTGCTGCGGGTAAGAATCCGCTTGACCAGTTATTCACTCCGCCGTGGCTTAAGGATGGGCATAGGGTGACATAGCCTGGTAAATCTTGGTTTTCGGTGCCGAGGCCATAGGTTACCCAGCTACCCATACTGGGTCGGATGAAAGTATCACTTCCGGTGTGCAGTTCTAGAAGGGCACCGCCGTGCCGTGAATTGGAGCCATGCATTGCGTTCAACATGCATAATTTGTCAACGTGCTTGGCCACATGGGGAAAAAGGTCGCTGGCCCATAGGCCACTTTGGCCATACTGCCTGAATTTCCATGGGGAGGCGAGGAGGTTGTCCGTTGGGCTTGAGACGATTCTGGGTTTGGCAAAGGGCAGGGGTTTTCCGTCGTCTCGAGTCAGAAGAGGTTTGTAATCAAAGGTGTCCACATGGCTTGGTCCACCATGCATGAACAGGAAGATAACCCTTTTTGCTTTGGGTTTGAAATGCGGCTGCTTGGGTGACAAAGG
>CAIWHS010000634.1 GCA_903912515.1 uncultured Planctomycetaceae bacterium | reverse complement strand
TCCTCTCTCAAAACCTTTCAGTTTGTCTTTCTGCTTGCCTGATTGCAGAACGAAATTCCCACGAAGGTGTGTCACCCGATAAAGTGAAATGAAAGGGATGCAAGCCGACTCTCCAGCGGCCTCCCTGCGAAAGGCCCTCCCTGAGGGCCCTGCTATTCCCTTACTGGAGAGCAACATGTCAAAAATTCGGCGCGTCTTGGTGTTTTTTCTGCCAGCGGCAGCATTCTCCTTGGGGGGGACCCGCTGATGGCCATTCGCGTCGGGCTCCACCATGTGACCGAATACCGCTACGACAGGCAGGTTGGTCTTGGCCCTCAAGTCATTCGTTTGCGACCTGCCCCTCATTGTCGCACGCCCATCGTCAATTACTCGCTGACGGTCGAACCGAAAAAACATTTTCTCAATTGGCAGCAGGATCCCCACGGCAACTACTTGGCCCGCCTGGTTTTTCCTGAAAAGGCCACCGTCCTGCGCGTGACAGTGGACCTCACCGCAGACCTAAGCGTTATCAACCCCTTCGATTTTTTCGTTGAGGATTATGCGGGTAATTACCCTTTCGAATATGAGCCGGCCCTGGAAAAGGACCTTGCCCCTTTTCTTGAATGCCCGAAAGCAGGCACCGAATTCGAGTCCTATCTCCGGTCGGTGGATCGCCGCAAAAGGCGCACCACTGATTTCCTCGTCGATATCAACGCGTGTTTAAATAAAGATATAAAATATCTGATCAGAATGGAGCCAGGGGTTCAGGCTCCTGATGAGACCCTGGCCAAGAGGTCGGGCTCCTGCCGCGATTCCGCTTGGCTAATGGTCAACCTCCTCCGCAGGCTTGGCTTGGCCGCCCGCTTTGTCAGCGGCTATCTCGTCCAATTGAAGGCAGATGTTCCCTCCTTGGATGGCCCATCAGGCCCGCAGGTTGACTTCACCGACCTACACGCCTGGTGCGAGGTTTTTCTACCGGGGGCCGGCTGGGTTGGTCTCGATCCAACTTCCGGGTTGTTCACAGGCGAGGGCCATATCCCCCTGGCAGCAACTCCAGAGCCTGCCACAGCCGCGCCGGTTGCCGGTGGGGTGGACGAGTGTGAGTGTGATTTCTCGGTCACCATGGCTGTCAGAAGGGTTCATGAAGACCCCCGCGTCACATTGCCATATTCCGAAGACCAATGGAGACAAATTGACGCCTTGGGCCTTCAGGTTGAGAGGCGGCTCGCCCTGGGGGATGTGCGTCTCACCATGGGCGGCGAACCCACCTTTGTCTCAATCGATGACATGGAGGGTGCGGAATGGAACACAGCCGCTGTAGGAATCCGCAAGCAAAACCTTTCAGTCGAGCTGATTGAGCGGTTGCGAAAGCGCTTTGCTCCGGGGGCCCTGCTGCATTTCGGGCAAGGTAAATGGTACCCAGGCGAGTCACTTCCGCGCTGGGCCTACTCCTGTTTTTGGCGGGTGGATGGCCAACCCATCTGGAAAAACAGTGCCCTTTTGGCCCAGCCCTACACCAGCACAGGCGTTAATTTGGCTGCTGCTGAAAAATTCGTCACCACCCTTGCGGAAAATTTGCAGGTGGAAACCCAATGGATCCGTTCTGCCCATGAGGATGTGTGGCATGCGATTGAATTGGAGCGAAAGCTGCCCGTTGACATAAACCCCGGTGATTTTGACCCAAACGCTGACGAGGACCGCCGCCGCCTTGCCAGGCTTATCGAATCGGGTGTCAACCGCCCTGTCGGTTATGCCCT
>CAIWHS010000633.1 GCA_903912515.1 uncultured Planctomycetaceae bacterium | reverse complement strand
CGGCTTGCCTTGCGCGTCTCGCAAAATGCTGCCGTCTTGGCCCAGCTTTACCAAGCCCACAGTAAAGAGCTGCATCAGCTCGCGTGCATAATTTTCATTAGGACTGTTGGCCACATTTTGGTTGTTGTTCAAAAAATTGCCCATGGCCGCTTGCAGGGTGACGGCCTTCACAATGTCTTTGAAGTTACCAAAAGAGTTGCTTTGCAGTGTGTTGAAATATTCCACACGGTCTAGCGCAAAGCCGTTTTGTCCCAGCACAATGAAGTTGTAGAGCGCCCAAGTGGTTCTGAGTCTTAACTGATCGGCACTGACCATGGGCAACTCATAAAAGCTTTTGTAGGTCCAATTAAAAGCCAAGCTTTGGGCGGCTTTGTTGTTGTCATCAAAATCAATCACATAGTTGGGCGCGTTCAAGATAGACGCGCGCATACCCAGTTGCTTGTCAATCCAAGCCTCATAGCCCAGACGTTGCACTTCTGCCACGCTTGAAGGCGTGGGCCCCCAAGAAGCTTGTTCCAAAAATCTGGCCGCAGCGTAGGCGTTTAAGTTGGAAGGCGTGGCCGTAATCACGGTCACTTGCCCCTCAGCTGGCACAAAGCTGGCCTTTGTGGGCACATCGGGCGCGCCTGCACCGCCACAGCCTGCAAGCATCAGAGCCGATAGCGCAAACATGCTCAGTGCTTTAAATTGAAATCTTTTCATTGATTCGCCTAATTTAGATAATTGATCTTTATCAATACTGGAATTATGCCCAGTTCTGCCAAAATACACATATCGTGAAAAACCCATCCCCCATCCTCGGCCAACTCCACAACCAAACCCGTGAAGTCCTCACAGGCACCGCCATGGACGACACCATCTACCCCGGCGGCGGCTGGGACTTGGTTGACGGGGGCGACGGCTTTGACACCGTGGTCATTGTGGGCCGCTCCACCCAGTTTAAGCTGGTGTTTGACAATGGCGTGACATACATTGACGCCCTGTCTGGCGCCAGCGCCATGACGGAGCGGGCGCAGCTGAACAATGTGGAGCAAATTCAGTACCTCGACAAAACGGTCAGCCTGGTGGTCAACGACACCCTCAAGGGTCAGCCCGGCACAGACTTCTTCGACGGCGGCCTGGGCCTAGACACCGTGGTCTACAGCGGCCCCATAGAGCGCTACACCATCAACAAAACCGGCAACCGCTACGTAGTCAGCGAACCCACAGGCAGCGACGACACCGATTACCTCAGCAACATAGAACGCCTGCAATTTAGCAACGGCAAGCTGGCCCTAGACCTAGACGGCAACGCCGGCGACGCGGCAAGATTGATAGGCACCCTGCTGGGCCCAAGCTACGTGAAAGACAAAGGCTTGGCAGGCTTGGTCATTGGCCTGCTCGATCAAAACTACTCAAGCGAAGCCATTGCGTCCATGGGCCTTGGCACCAGCATGTACCTTGGTTTGGCGGGCTCTGGCAGCAACGAAGCTTTCGTCAAGCACGTGTTTAAAAACGTGGTGGGCAGACCGCCGCAAGACGCAGAACTGCAAACCTATGTGGGCATGCTAAGCAATGGCACGTCACAAGCTGCACTGGCCGTGATGGCCGCCGACACAGAGTTCACAGCCGAGAAAATTGGCCTCACAGGCCTCATGCTTCACGGCTGGGAATTTCTCTAATTAGCTGCCACTCAGATTAGCTTCCGCTAAGGCCAGTCAGCCCCGTTACGGTGCTGGCCACAGCCGTTAGGGCTACTGTCACCATGACGCTATCGGCGCGGCCATCGTTCACCACCAAGGTTAGCACGTAGACACCCACCACAGTTGGCACAAGGGTAGGCGCCACTGTAGTGGCATTGGTCAAGGTAGCCGTGCTGCCAGTGGGTGAAGAGCTTAAAGCCCACTTGTAAGTCAAGCGGTCGCCGTCTGCATCGGTGCTGGCCGCTGCACTGAAGGTGGCCGTTGCACCCGCGGTCACTGTTTGGGCACTACCCGCGTTGGCTACAGGCACGTTGTTGTTAGATTCAACCGTGATGGTGGTGGCCACCGGCTCTGAGAACAACTTGCCGTCTTTCACAATCAGGCTGGCCACATAGACGCCCGCCTTG
>CAIWHS010000632.1 GCA_903912515.1 uncultured Planctomycetaceae bacterium | reverse complement strand
CGCCGCCGCGCGGGCGCTGGGCAACTTCAAGGAGGGAGAGGCTTCCGCCGCTTTGGTGCAAATCTTGAAAGCGGATAAGGATGTGGCCTTGCGCGATGTTGCGAGAAGTTCCCTACAAAAAATGACCGGTCACAAGGCCCCTGCCGAAGCTCAAGTATGGGAAGAGTATTTAGCCAAAGACCCAGCCTCGCGCGAATCCTCATGGTTCCGCTTGGCAAGCTTCTGGAAATAAAACTCCCCCGCGTTTGCACAACCGGGGGAGTTGCATACTCTAAAAGCCAATCTTGGCTTTTGCTTAGGGTTTGAATCTGGGACCTGCAGGCACCATGAACAGCTTGCCTGCGATGTCTTCTATTCGACAACCAGACTTTCGTAATACCGCATTCACCGAGGGAAGGGCGTCGAAATTTAGGTTCGGAGCGGAGAGATCCATCTTCTCGTTCAGCGGCGGTTCAATCCCCAGTGTTTTGAAAGAATTTTCCGACACAAAAATCTCGATACCGTGACGATTTTTCAACTCCTTGATGAACTCTGCCACTGTCGGGTTGGTCAGTTGCCAGCCACGCTCATCAGGGTGATGGCGTGAGGGACTTTGCAAGTCTCGCAGTCTCAGGCACATGATGGCCCCATTGTTGGCCGCAAGATAGATCCGGTCATTTTGCCGATTTTGGACCGGAATAACCCAGCAGGTCATGTTTATCATTCCAAGTCGGAGCCCTGTGGCCCGGTCTAGCAACAGAAGTCTTCCGGCATTGTCAAGGGCCGCCACGATTTTTGGCGACACCGCCAATGGGAGCGACGCCTCACTCACAGAGTTCACAGTCGCTCCGCAGGCAGCTTTCATTGACCAAAGGGGTTTGCCCGAGGCCCTATCCAGCCTCCAAAGCCCCTCCTTTTCACCATGGACGAAAATGTCGCTCTCTGTCACCAGCATGGGTTGGTCGATAGAACCGCCGATATTGGTTTTCCAAGTTTTTGAGTTGGTTTCAATCGACCATGCGGTGAGCGAACCCAAATTGTCACCAAGGTAGGCAATGTTTTGGTAGCGACCCGGGCCGGTAAGCAAAACACCCTTGGTTAACAGATTGGGCATCTCAATGCTTGGAACACTTTGAAGGTATTCTCGAGCGTTTTCCCGTTCGCGCTTTTCTATTACCAGACCACCACCCTGCGGGCTGATAGCATCCCCACTCAGGGGATTTCCAAGGGCTGCGTTTTCCGGCAACAAATTGAGCGGCAAGAACAAATGGTATTGTCCTTGAATGGGCCGGAAGGCGATCGTCTGCCCAATATTCACTCCCCAGACTGGCAGCATCATTGGCTCGCCATTGTTGTCTAGAAAGCGAGCATCATCCGGATTGCGCGGGTCGATTGGGGCGGTGGCCCGGGCATAAGCCCGTTTTTCAATTTCCGTCAGGTCTTCCATATTCAATTCGCCAAAGGCTGCTCGCGCACCAAGACCTTGGAAAGGTGTTGGGCTATCCATTGCAGCGG
This sequence comes from uncultured Planctomycetaceae bacterium, assembly GCA_903912515.1. Taxonomy (GTDB): domain Bacteria; phylum Planctomycetota; class Planctomycetia; order Gemmatales; family Gemmataceae; genus UBA6894. The sequence continues at coordinate 6,865 of CAIWHS010000632.1, read as the reverse complement.
CTGCGGCGGCCCCGCCCGGTACCATCTCGGCAAGTTTGGTCACCGGGTTAGGTTTGCCATCCTTGTCAACAGGAGGCGTGGGTTGGCCGGGAACTTCGGCTGCGGCAGGTATGTCGGTTTTTTTCAATTGTTCGCGCAGTCTCATCGTGCGCACCTTGAACTCGTCCAAGGCTACATAGCGAACGCCGCTTCGGTCGAAGGGGGGCAATTCGTAAACATCCAGTTTGCCGCGTTCGTCGCAGATAAATAATTGCTTTTCGGAAGCGATGAACGGTGCGCTGACTATTTGGTCCATTAAGTGGCGGAAGCGCAGTTCGCCGGTTTGGCGGTTCCAGGCGTAGATGGTATTTTTGCACTGGGCGAAAACGGTGTTACGGTTCCAGGCGATTTGTCGCACCACTTCGTAGCCATAATCTGGTTTGGCTATCCAGTTGCGTTTGCCGGTTTCCGCATCGAGGCTGACCACAGAACCGCTATTGAGCTGAACCAAAATGGTTTCGCGAGTGTTCAGGTTGTCCACGCCTACCACATGGATGTCGTGAATGCCGTCTTTGCGCTGGTAGGCCGGCAACTGGTCCAGCCAGGCTAGCTCCAAGTTGTTGAAAGCCAATCGCTCCGCATCAGGGGCAGTTGGGTTGGAATACAGCTTTTCGCGCCCTTGGCCCAGAGCCATTCCAGAAGCCAGAAGGCTTGCCAAAATAACCATTTTGCCTTGGATATATCTTGCCTGCATGATCGTGGTCCATCCACATGCGTGACGGAACGTGGTCCGAAAAAAATCTACCATCCCGATCAAGGCAAGGCATGAAATGAAAGGCCTCTTATCTAATTTCCCACACCATGGTGCTTGTCTGGGAAGTTAGAACCGTGCAAACCCCGCTAAATGGAATTGTTTGACCAGATTCACTTTTTACCCAAACGGCGTTTCGCCTGAAAAAATTCCCGTAGTTGGCTGGAGCACTCTTCTGCCATTACACCTGAGATGACTCGCGCACGGTGGTTTAAACGCGGGTCGTTGGTGATTTGGTAAAGGGTGTCACAGGCCCCCGCCTTGGGGTCGGCACAGCCGTATACAACCCAGGGAATCCGGGCTTGAACAATGGCCCCAGCACACATGGGGCAGGGTTCAAGGGTTACATAGAGTATGCAACGGTCCAGTCGCCAGCTTTTCAGGGCCGCCCCCGCCTGGGTGATAGCCACCATTTCCGCATGGGCAGTCGCGTCTTTCAATTGCTCCCGCTGATTGTGGGCCCTGCCTAAGATGCCTTTGTCCAGAGAAACTACTATGGCCCCCACCGGAACTTCGTCTTCTAAGGCTGCTTGGGCGGCTTCACCAAGGGCCTGCGCCATCATTTCGAGGTGGAAAGGATGCCTTGGATCGTCCAAACTGACTGGGGTAAACGGATTAGAGAGTTCCCCCCACCAGGCGGCCCAATCAGGGGCCGGGCCATCCGTGTTCATGGTGTTTTCCCTAAGCTTGTTGTCGAATTATGTGGCGAATCCTTGTTGAATTTCTACACCATGAGCAGGGTACTTGTGTGCCGAATGGGGCATGTAGCTGTTTTTAGGAGAAATTTGCCATGTTTTCCCTTCAGGCTGTGCAGCAAGCATTGGTCAAAGCCAACTTGGATGGCTGGCTTCTTTATGATTTTCGTGGCTCAAACCTGTTGGCCCGTCGGATTTTAGGAATTCCGCCCGACCGTTTCCACAGCCGTCGCTGGTATTACTGGATTCCTGCTCAGGGTGAGCCCCGCAAGTTAGTGCACCAAATTGAGCAATCCGCATTGGAAGGTTTGGGTTTGCCTGGGTCAGCCACTGTTTACCTACGCTGGCAAGAATTGGAAAGCGGCGTCGGGAGCCTACTTAAGGGTTTCAAACGGATTGCCATGGAATACAGTCCGCGTAATGGTAACCCCTATGTCAGCCGGGTGGATGCGGGCACTTTGGAGCTGGTGCGTTCCTTGGGTGTCGAGGTGGTTTCATCCGGCGACCTGATCCAACTATTCGAGGCATGCTGGGATGCCGAACAATGGAAGTTGCACCTCGACGCAACCAAAGTCACACTTGCTGCGTTTCACCACGCCTTCAAAGCAATGGCCAATGCTGTGCGCAAAAAGGGTGAAGTGACGGAGACCGCTATTCAAAACGAAATCATGGCGTTTTTTAAAACCTACGGGGTAACTTGTGACCACCCCCCAATTGTTGGTGTTGGGCCAAATTCGGGTGACCCGCATTACTCCCCAAATCCCCAAAGCCCAGGGATCATTCGCGAGGGCGACTTTGTGCTAGTGGACATGTGGGCCAAGGTCGACCATCCAAAGGGAGTCTACAGCGACCTGACCCGCACCTGTTTTGTGGGAGAGACCGTTCCCCCCGTTTACAGCGCCATATTTGATGTGGTGGCCCGAGCCCGCGATGCTGCAGTTGAACGGGTTAAATTCGCATTTGCCAAGGGCGAAAAACTGATGGGCTACCAAGTGGATGATGCTTGCCGTGAAGTGATAGAGGCGACAGGGCTGGGAAAGTATTTCTGTCACCGCACAGGCCACAGTATCGGGCGTGAAACACACGGCAATGGCGCCAATATGGACAATCTGGAAACGCACGAAACTCGCCTGGTTCTACCTTCTACCTGTTTTTCTGTTGAGCCGGGTATTTATCAGGAAGACTTTGGTGTGCGAAGTGAAATCAATGTTTTCGTTCATCCAGATGGCACGGTTGAAGTGACAGGCGATCCCCAAACCGAAATCATGCCGGTGATGCGGGATTATTGACAGGCATGTGCTGTTTCGAATGAGAAGGCTTGGATGGGAGGGCTTGCCAAATGTCTATCGACCTTTTTCAGGTTATTCGTACCCTCGGCAAGGCGGCGGTGGACACACTTGTAGCCGCCCCGGACCTTTTCATCAGGAACATGGCGGGGGAAACTTTGCTTCACGAGGCAATAGCCTCCAATAACATGCCCGCATTTGAATGTTTGCTGAGGGCCGGCCTCGATGCGAACGCGGCGGATTCGATTGGCCAAACCCCTTTGCATTTTGCTGCCGCTTATCAGAATTGCCATGCGGCAGAGCACATTCTTGTTCAAGGCGGTGATGTTGGCCTGCGGGATCGCTATGGTAACACCGCGCTTTGGTCAGCCGTTTTCAATGCCAAGGGCAAATATAAGGTAGTTGCCCTGTTGCTTGAAAACGGCGCCGGCCGCCAGGCTGAGGCCGAAAACATGCGCGGCAAATCCCCTTTAGGTTTTGCCCGCCTTGTCGGGGACCAAGAGATGATCCGCATGCTGGAGGCGGCCATCGCAAACGATGATATTTTGGATTAAAGTCAGGCTTTTATTGGAAAGCTAAAATTCATGGTCTCAAAATCCGGTCCGCAACATGTGGCGGTACAGGGCATTGTCTTCAGAAAGGGGCTTATGGGTTCCAACTGCATTCACTTTGCCGCGGTCAATCACCGCAATTTGATCGCAAAGGGAAAGAGTGGACAATCGGGTAGGGCAAACAAAAGCTGTTTTGCCTGCAAGTGCACGGCTTAGGGCATCATCCAAAATGTCGCTCGAGTCGCTTCCTATCTCAACCCGGGGTTCAACCACCAGCAAAAGGGAAGGGTTGCGCAGCATCGCGCGGGCCAGCGTTATCTGGAATTGCAGTACCTCGGGCAACACTTTGCCCTGAGGGCCAACAATTGTTTTGTAACCATGGGCAAGAGCCCGCACATGGCCATCAAGCCGGGCCACACTAGCGGCTTCTTCGGCCTGCGCTTCAGTGATTGCGCAGTCTCCAGCGGTGATATTTTCCAGAATGGTGCCGTGGAATAACTGGCCCTGTCCTGAAACGACGCCAATCTGTTTACGAAGGCTCGTCGGTTCGGCCAAACGAATATTCAGGCGGTCCCACCGAAGGTCGCCGGTAAGAGGAGAAACCAATCGGCCTGGCAGCAACAGTAAAGCCTCTTTTTGAGCGGAGTCCAGGCCAACCAGAGCCATTTTTTCACCTGCGCGGATCACCAAGCTCACATGGTCCAAAAGTATCTGCTCACTCTGGGAAACTGTAACCGAGTCAAGTTCAAAGGCCTCCGCTAGCGGACCAGTTTTTTCCTGTTCGGAAGTGGGAATGACCGTTGCCCGCTTGTCGAGATACTCGAATATTTCATGTGCTGCTGCCGAGGATTCATTTCCTTGACTTCGAATTCGGCCCAAGCCCCTAATCCAGATCAGCATCCCACCCATGGCGGCGGCCTGCACGCCAGCCAAGCCAGCTTCGATTGCGCGTGCATGCACCTCGCAGGTTGATAAAAATAGCCAGCCGGAACAAAGAATGGTGATCGCCAAAGCCACCATGAGCCATCCAAGAGATAGCGTTCGTCGGCTTGAAATGTGCGATGCTTCTGCGCTGTCCAGCCACTCTTCCACCTTGAGATGTTGGGGAACTTCCATGCAGAGCGCGCGGGTCAGGCGGGTTTGGGAAACGCTGTCACATGCCAGCTTCAGCGATTGCCTCGATTGATTTTCGTAAAAAGAAGCTCTCGCACGGGTGTTTTCACGCACCAACATGGCAATCGCCCAAGCCAGCCCTAAGGTCGCAAGGCCAGCGAGCGCCAGCCAGCAATCAATAATAAGTGCCAAAACGCCAAAGGAGCAAACGCCAGTAATGCAGCGCGTTTTAGTTCCTAGCATCCGCCGCAATACCTCTTCCAATTGGGCAAGTTGTGGCGTGAAAAGGCCTTTGGCATCCAGACCTGCCAATTCGGGATCTCCAAGGCGAACCGCATGATGGTAAATTGCCAAACGCAATCGCGTCACCACGCCGCTTGCCGCCCTGGATGCCGAAAGTTCGGAAAGTGTGTGCAAAATAATCCAAGTGATCAACAGCCCGACGCACAAGGCCCCTAGCGATATAAGCAGCGGCGGAACGCTGAGGTTTTTCGGGTCGCCTTGGCTTGCAAATGGAACCAGCCAATTCATGGCAGTCCAAAAAAGTGCTGTGTTCCTTTCCCAAGCCAGTGCTGTGACCGTTAGCCCAGCAATTCCTAAATCTTCCGAAGGGTTCCAAGGCGAACGGTCTGGTGCCAAGGTTTCGATTTGTTTTTCAACCCATATTTTATAGTTGTCCGCGTCAATAAGTCTGCTTTGAATGGAGGGAGATTGGTTCTGAAACGCGGGAATTTGCCCCCCCCGGGTTAGCCATTCAGTCCCAATACCGCTCGCTAAAAGCAAGAGTGTCAGAGGCAACACCGCAAGTGCGGCCATCAGACGGGCTGACAAGCAATCTGCCGATTCAAATTGCAAAAAGCTAAGCACTCTTTGCAGTGCCTGAGCTGTGTCAGTTGTTTTCGGGCGATCCTGCCCTTGTTCGGTCATCGGTTTCCCCCTTGATGGGAGGACTATTGCCGCCTTATCAATTCCCGTCCATGGGAATACGGCTAATTTAACTGTTCGAAAGGCACTGTTAGCCTACATCGCGGCCTTCAAAAAGCATCAGGCCAAGCAACAACGGAACAGTCATGTAAACGACCGCATAAATCAGGGTGTACATCACATGGGTCCAATAGGCCCCTGGGGAAACCGGCGAATCTCCCACCACCGCCATGCTAACCCTGAAGAAGTTCAAGTCAGGAAGAATGGCATAAAAGGCTTGTCCAGTGAAATTCAGTAAAGCCATTACCCCAGAAGATTGACCCTGCTCCGCTCCTTGGGCCCCGGTAAGCTGCACGACCACCGGAACCAAGTTGGCTAGGAAGAATAAAGTCGCCACAACGGGTAGGTTGACCGTGATCGGAACACGTGTCGATAGGGCAACGGCTAAAGCCGTCATCACACCAACCTGGCAAAAACAAAGCACCAAATTCGCCAAAACTTCTTGGCTGAGTTGGAACCAAATTGCCAATTCCCCAAAGAGCATCAGTATCGGGCCATTGGAGCTCAATCTGGTTTGAGAAACCATATACCAAGCTGGCGGAGGAACCGGATCCATCTTTTCAATCCATTGCCGAATGACCAAAAAACCTTCAAAAATTGAGCCCAGAACAAACAGCATCAAAAAGGCGGCCATCAAAATACCGGCAAACTTACCAACCAAAAAATCAAACCGTGATACAGGCTTGCTGAGCAAAGTTACCGCAGTTCGACCTTCAATTTCTTCGCTGATAAACATACTGGCTGCAATGCAAGCAAAAACAAGGCTTGCAAATGTTATAATGTCAAAGCCTAGCTCGTACATCATTTTGTAATCTTCACCAAAGGTGAAGTAAGGTAGCACCAAAGACACAAGCAAGGCTATCAAAGCGCCACCCATCAGCAGCAAAAACATAGGCTGCCGTATGCCTTCGCGAAAGGCGGCGTAGGCGATTGCAGCACCTTTAGGCCAAAAAAAGCCTAAAACCCATGGGGCCACGATGGCAATTGCTATCACTAATTGGGTTTGAAGGATAAAACCGAAAATCCTTGCCACAACAGGACTTGGAGCCAAATAAAGCATGCCGGAAAATAGGGCGGTGGCAATTCCCACCACCACCAAAGTTTCAATCATCCAGCTTGACCGAAGATTCCCGTTTCGATCCCGGCCGCCTATGATTTCCAAGGCAAAAAGCCATGGAAGCGCCAAAATCCCTTGCAGGGCTGATAGGGCGACAATCAAAAATGCAGCCATGGAAAGATCCCCAGACAATCAAGTTTGTTTACATCTTAGCGGAGGCATCGTTACTCATGGAAGGGCCTGTCTGCCAAGGATTTGTGGATTTTTAATTGGTTTGGGAATATATGTCCGCTTAATCCGGTGGTCATTTCATTCTTCGCGATAATTTGGAGTGGTTCCCCAATTCAGTTTTTCACGCAAAGTTTTGTAGAAACCCTGACCAGGCACTT
>CAIWHS010000631.1 GCA_903912515.1 uncultured Planctomycetaceae bacterium | reverse complement strand
CTGGCTCAACCCGTGTCTAAACGGATCGCGCCCTCCCGGCTGGTTGCCCTAGCCTGGCGCAGCACGGGTCCCCCAGGGGCTTTCATACAAAATCATCAAACAAAACCAATCCGCCAAAGGCACCTTCCAAGCAAGGGCTGCCCCCCGCGTGCCCCGCCACGCCCATTCCTCCATGAAAATAAGGAAGACTAACGCGCGGTCATTGGCAGAGGATTGTGCCCATTAATTGGGCACACACAAACCGGTGCCAAGCACCGTGACAGGAAATTTGCAATCACCCGGGCCACTGCCATACCAATCCTTACCGGCAAAAGCACACTCAGTGGCAGCAATCTCCCGCCGCTTCCTTCTTATTAGCCTTTTGGGAGGGTGGAACATCGTTGGCGGGGTTGATTGCGAAAAAACCGTTGGGTTTCAAGGTGAAGCCAATGTAAGCCGTTGGCATGACCGGGCAATCCTCGGGCCGGGGGATATGGGTATGGCCAAAGGTGTACCAGAAAACGATATCGCTGTTTTCAATCGGCCTGTCCGCCGCGGTCCAGCGTTTCAGTCCGTCCCCACCCTGGCTCTGGTTGGGGTAATCCCCGGCACCATACTTTTCGTCCGGACAATAGGGGGTCACCCAGACATGGTGATCGACAAAGCCGGCCCGCTTGCGCCACCAGGCGTTGGGCGAGGCAAACGGGTACGAGTTGTCGCCTGGCAAAAACTTGTACCCGACCGGTTCACCCAAGCGGTTAAGCACCCCGGGATTGACAATCTTCCAGGTCCTTGCCGTCTCCAGGTTAAGATTCCCCATGGCTTCTTTTTCCGACCGCAATACTGTTGCCTTCGACTGGAAGGCATTCCCAAAGGGGTTGTCCGCATCGACCGGGTCGGCCACCACATCGAGGCGATGGACCGAATTGGCAACTCCGTCGAGGTCGAAATCCAGTCGCATGTTGAAGAAATGCTGATGGTTTGGCGCATAGAGCATCGGGGCGACCAGGGCCCCATATTTCGGTTTTTCACCGGGCTGAAAAGCGCCAAGCGACAGAATACCGGTGAGCTTGACCTCGAACTGAATCGTCCCATCCTGATAGAGGTACCAGAAAAAGCCGTACTCATAATTTTCTACTGTCGAGATAGAAGAAACCACCAGGCGGCGGGAACGCCGCACCTCGGGGCTGTCGGGCAGTCGCCTGTCGGTGTGCTTCCAGAGGATGCCATAATCCTCCTCGTGCATGCAGATCGCATTCTTGATAGTCAGCGGGCCACCCCGGCTATCGCAAAGGTGCGCGTCGAAGTAACGGATCAGCCCCAGGCAATCGCAGCCAAGTTCCAGGCTATTGGCACACATCCCCATGCCATATTCGCCGACATCGAAGGCGTTTTTCCGCCTTTGGGTCGGGCCCGGATCGCCGTAGGGAACAACCATCTCCGTCAGGGATCCACGATAGAGAATGGACCGCTCTTGCTCCCCATCCTGATAACGCAAATGGTGCAGGGTCAGGCCTTCCCTGGCGTTGAAACCAATCACAAATTTCCATTTCTGCCAACCGACCTGATAACCATCCACCTCAAACCCCGGCCCCTCCGGCTGGTTGATCTCCAAAGGCTTGATATCAGCGCGCAGGGTGCCAACCCGCGCCGGCGAATAGTTCATCGACTCGGGTGGCAACGGCCATTTGCCATGCTGTTCAACCCGGATCACCTCCATGCGGTTCAGATCGACCACCGGCCTGATCCCCTCGATGGTCCGGACATATCCGTTGTCGGTGGGGTCGGCGCGCAGGAAGCAGAGCGGCCTGGCCAACCGCAGGGAACTGTCCTCGGCGTCGCCATAATTACCGGCGCTCCAGATATCGACCATCACCAAACTGGTGTCATCAACGCCGGTGTGTTCCAGGAGGGCAGCCTTGAAAAGCGG
>CAIWHS010000630.1 GCA_903912515.1 uncultured Planctomycetaceae bacterium | reverse complement strand
GGTAGGCACAAGGTTTTCGGTGAGTAGCAAATCCTTTTGGTCGACACCAAGGTTACCAACGAGAGTGTAGAGGCGGATGAGGACAATTTTTGTTCCGGCATCGAAACGGGTGAAAACAAAGCCCTCAACGGTTTCGCCGGGTCTTGCCGGGCTGAGCCGGAAGGCTTGGGATTGGAAAAATTTGTCCATGCGTCGATTGCCTAGCCATGCGGTAAGCAATTTGAGTGGGAGCATGAAAAAGACCATTGGTAGCAGGAACCATGCGAGAAAGCCGAAGGTTGAGAGTCTTTTCAGTAGAGAAAAATGATTGAGTGAGGCTGCCTCTAGGGGGGTGAAATATTCGGGATCGATACTAACAAGGTGGAGCCGCAAAGGGTGAATGCCGGTATTTTGCAGGCGGATGTGGACTGGCTGGATTTTTTTGCGGTCCAAATTGACGCCGAAAAATGCTGCGCTTTGATGACTATCGGGTACGGAAACGGAGACACGGCAAATACCGGGTTTTTCCTGGGTTTGCTGGCGGTCGAGGAATGATTGCAGGTTTGGGTTTGGGCAGTAGGGGGTGATGAAGAGGTTGCGCAAGTGGGAAAGTAAAGCCAATGGCATGGGAGAATCTCGTGCGGGTAGAACTTTTGGTTGGATATGGCCCTGGTGGGGGATTGTACGAGGCGGGGTAATTTCCTAATCTCTGAGGCAGGGTCGGCGGTTGACGCAGGCCGTTTTTTGACAGCTCTGATGAGGGTATACCATGTTGAAACTTCGCGCACTGTTCGCGGGCCTTGCCGTTGCGGTGGTGTTTTCCGGTGTGAGCCGGGCGCAATCGGCATTTTCCACGGCGACCATTGACCTTGGCGTGGTTGTGACGGACATTGAAAAATCGGTGAAGTTTTACACCGAGGCTCTGGGTTTCAAGGAGGTGCCCGGATTCAAGGTGCCGGCGGCTTTTGCGAACGAAGCTGGTTTGACCATGGGCAAGGATCTGGACATCAAGGTTTTGGTCCTTGGTGAAGGTGCCGGTGCCACCAAGTTGAAACTGATGCAGATCCAGGGGGCCAAGCCCGCTGTGAGCAAGCAAGAAGTGATCGAGTCGCAGACTGGATTTCGTTACCTGACCCTGATGGTGACCGACACAGGTGCCTCTGTTGAGCGAGCAGCAAAGGCAGGAGCCAAGCCTATCGCCAAGGGGACCTTGGCAATTCCTCAGGACATTGCTCCCGGTATGTTTCTGACGATTTTTAAAGACCCTGATGGCAACTTTGTTGAGTTGGTTGGGCCGAAGAAGTAATTGGTAGAAGCCAAGCGATTAAAATGGATAGGGCCGCGCAAACATTGGTTTGCGCGGCCCTATTTCGTTTTTGGTTGAGCGATAGCGAATGTAGTGGGCTTTGATGCCTAGGCGGTACGGCGAAGGAACTCTGTTTCATCCTCGCTGTATGTTTCGGAATCTGCTTCTTGATCGGTTTCTTGGGATGCAAGAGGGCCGCGATGTTCCTCGATGAATCGTTGCCAAGCGGCTGCGCCTGGTGGAAGCAAAATGCCTGCCCGGTCGAGCTCTTCGGCGAGCGTCTTGGCGGAGGTGATTGCTGTTGGGTGATCGGGTTCCATGCGCGCCAAAACTGTGGCAAGTGGTTCGGGCATGTGGCGTTGGTTTTCACCTTGGGGGCCTAGCCACCATTGTCTGCCAATGTGGGCAAGGGCAACCAAATCACCACCGGGTCCATCGGGAGTTTGGCTTGCATTTGGGGCCAGCCAAACTGGGGTGGCGTGGTCAGTGAGGAGGAGGAGGCCTTCGGGTTTTAGAAGCAAATCGCTGGCGGTTAGGTGGCCATGAAACAAGCCGGCTTGGTGCAGGTCCCTGAGGGCGACAGCGGCTTGGAGGAAAAGGCGATACCAAACTGGTGCGGAGCCACCCATCGAGGGCCAGGACTGAAATGGTGTTCCGTTTATTACCTGCTGGATGACACAGGGAAGGCCCGCCAGTTCGAGGCATTCGACCGTGGGTATGAGGTGCTCGGAGTCAATTTTGGAGCAGGCAAGGTGTCTTTTGATGTATTCATCGGCCCGGCCGGGTTTGCGGGCCTCCCTGGGAGCCAAGACGCGAAGGATTCGGGCCTGATTGATCTGAGGATCGAGAACACGGAAGACTAATTCACGATCGATGTCGGTGGCGTCGAGTGCAGGTAGATCGAGGATGAACCAGCGGCTAAGGACAAGATCATTGGCGCAGCCCAGGCCCATGGTGGCGATTTGATGCGTGGTGAAGACGCCCATGCGTGTGAGGAGGTCTTCCATCGAGATGCGCTGCAAGCCAGCAAGCTTGGTGAGTGGATTGAGCAGATTGGGAGTTGCAAGACCCTGATCGAGCATTTTGCGGGCGAAGCCGATGATTTGGGTGTTTTCATGGACAGCAGTTGAGCCTTGGGGTTGCAGGGCGATTTGCCTTGAAGCCTCTTCAGCGGCGGTACGGAGGCGTTCTAGGCACCACTGGCGGAATGCCTCAAGTTCGATCTCTTCGGGGGGGGGCAGGAAGTTTTCCTGATCTTCCCCGTCCCAATCCTCTGTGAGGGCGGTTGCGGTTGAGTCTTCAGAAGTTTCGGCGTCCGCATCGATTTCGTTTTCGATGTGCGCATGTAGGGGCAGTTCGTCGTTTGTTGTCAGCGGTGTGGTGATTTCTGGATTGATAGCAGGGAAAGATGGGAAGATTTCGGGAGTTGTTTCCGAGAGGGCTGCATGATTCGCGGCAAATTGGTTCAACAGATTGGTGATTTGATCGTTCATCTCGCCCAGAGATGGCGCCACTTCTTCTGGCTCGGCCCAGGAATGGGAGGGCAACTTGGTAACCGGATCAGATGGGAGGTCGATTGCTTGGGCGGAAGGGGAAGCCGGAGTGAGAGCCAAGGTTGGGGCTAGTTGGTTGGTGGCGTAAAGGCCAGCATTTTTTTCGCCTTCGAGTTGATTCCGATGGTTATCGGCCTCTTGTTGGGCGCGTAGGCTGTCGGCCTCGAGTTGGTCGTGAAGTTGTTGGGCATCTGTCTTGGCGAGGTGTTTTTCAGTTTCGAGGCGTTGCAGTCGTGTGTTCAACTCGTTTTGGGCATTTTGCAATTCGGCATCGATTTGGGCGTGGTAATCAGCTACGGATTTGGATTGGGCCAAGATTGATTGGCGAGCTTCCTCGATGCGGGCAAGGCCTTGTTTGTGCTCTTTTTGGGATGATTGTTCAGCCTGGCGAAATTCAGCCCAAGCGTTAGTGAGTTCGGCCCGGGATTGTTGGAGAGTTTTTCCGAGAGTATCCATGTCGTTTTGGATGATTTTTAGATTGGCGCGTTCTTTGGCACAGGCCTCGGCCTGCTCGCGCGCGGACTGAATCCATTCCTCCAATTCACGCCAACGCTGATCGCCTAACCCGCTGTTCTGCATGGATGGGCTGGCGGATTGGGGGGCCAACTGCGGAACGACGACCGGAGCAACAGGAGGAGGGGCCCATGACTGTGTTGCCATGAGGGTGCTTTCGCGCATTTCGAGAGAGCGCTGCCAGCGGCGTAGCCAGCTGACCTTCTTTTTTGGTTTGGGATCTATTTCGGTGCCATTCGATTGGGCCGGCTGTGCGGCAGTCGGGAGGTACGTCTGCTGGGTGGGAGATTGCAGTAGGGTTTGGGCAGAACCATTAAGAATGGTTATGGCCAAAGAGCCAATCTGCAATTTGGCTCCTGCAGGCAAGCTGTCGCCTTTCCATTCGATCCCGTTGTGGCGGATTTCCAAAAGAGGGGCCATTGGACGGATGCGGGCAGAGATGCCGGAGGAATCGACAACAGGTGCCACCATGAGGGTGACGGGAGGGTGGTCGATTGGAAGGCGAATGTCGCACCCAAGGGCACTACCGAAAAGCATCCCTGTGGAGGGTACTCGCCAGACCATGGGCTGATTGCCGGGAACCTCGACCATGAGGCTGAGAAACTGAGGATCGGTTGTTTGCGCAGTGCCGTTCATGGCTTGCCAGGCGGAAAATGGGTTGGTGAAAGTCCGCCTGCGACAAAACCAAAGCTGGGCAGAAAAAGGAAGGTCAACTGGGCGATTCTGTCCCAGGGTTCCCTTTTTGCCTATTTTGACATTGGTTAGATTCGGCCGAATTGTCGTTCCAGTTCCTGTTTTGAAAAAACTAGAGCTGTAGGGCGGCCATGAGGGCAATGGTGTGTGTCGCGGGCCAGATGGCGCATTTCGAGCAGTGCTTCCATCGATTCGGGTGTGAGTCTGTCGCCTGCGCGGACGGCGGCGTGGCAGGCCATGAGGCTCATCACCTCTTGCAACAATTGTTCGCGGCTTGGTGGTTGGGATTTTGAGGTGATTTGCTGCACGGCAGACAATAGGCAGGGGGCGATAGGTTTTTTCTCGAGAATTGCTGGATAGCTGTGGATGGCCCATGTGGGCCCGCCAAAGGGGGCCAAATCGAAACCGAGTTCGAGGAGGGCATCTTTGTATTGCTCGACGGCGCCTGCTTGCTCGGCTGACAGTTCGACCAGTTCTGGAAGCAGGAGTCGTTGGGTGGGCAGGCTGCCTGTGAGCAGTCGTCGTTTTATTTGTTCGTAGAGAACACGCTCGTGCAGGGCGTGTTGGTCGATGACAAGCAGGCCGTCTTCGGTCTCTGCAAGTAGGAAGGTGTTGTATATTTGCAGGATTTGGCTGGTATCGGAGTTGGCAATCGTTTGGCTTGGCAATCGCGGGGCAGGGGCAGGTTCGTGGGCTTGTGCAGAATTTTCTCGGTGAATTTCGGGAGGGTTGGCGGGGGCAGCACTGGAGTGGGGGGGGGCTTGGTGGGTTGGCGGGATTGTGCTTGGTTGGGGTGTTAGTGGGGGATTTTTTTGATGTTCAATGGTGGGAAATAGGCTTGAGGCTGATTGGGTGCCAGTGTTAGGGATTGCAGTGAAGGTGCGGGGCCCCTCGGGGAATGGAAGTTTTGGGGCTGGTTGTGGGGCGGCGGTAAGAGTGAAAGGGGTTGCGGGTGCGAATGGGTTATGTTTGGGCAGGGTGAGGCGGCTGGTCAGGTTTTCCCGATCCAACCTGTCGCGCAGTGAGCGGAAAACAAGGTGGTGGACGGCTGAAGCATCGCGAAAGCGAACCTCGGCCTTGGCCGGATGGACATTGACATCGACCTCCTCTGGGGGGATTTCGAGGTGCAGGAAGACTACGGGTTGTCGCCCAACCATGATGAGGCCGCGGTAGGCCTCTTGGACGGCATGGGTCAGTGAGCGATCCTTGAGGAAGCGGCCGTTGAGGAAAAGATATTGCATGCGTGCGGTTGCCCGCTCGATGGAGGGATCGGCAATGAGGCCTGTGAGTCTTGCGGGGCCACGCTTGGCATCGACGGCGTGGAGTTGGTTGGCGACTTCCTGACCGAACAGTTTTGAAACCCGGTCTAGTAAGGGGAGATCACCAGGAATTTCGTGGAGTGTTTTTTTGCCATTTTTATAGCTGAGATGAGGCCGTTTGTTGTCGGGCAGGGCAGCGATGGCCAGGGCGAAACGGTTGAAAACCTCGTTGAGCTGTGCCATTTCTGCGGCTTGGCTTTTCAGGAAGCGGCGGCGTACCGGGGCATTGTAAAAAAGGTGGCGAACTTCGACGCGGGTGCCGGTGGAACCAGCCCATGGCTCGACTGGGGAGACTTGGCCGCCCTCGCAACGAATTCTGCCCCCCACTTCCTTGCCCGGGGGATGAGATTCGAGGCTTAGTCTGGAAACGCTGGCAATGGAGGCGAGAGCCTCGCCACGAAAGCCCATGCTGGTGATGTGTTCCAGTTCGCCGGCGTTTTGCAATTTGCTGGTGGCGTGACTGGCCAATGCGAGGGGGAGGTCATCGGGGAGAATTCCAGAGCCGTTATCGACCACAAGGATTCGGTCGATGCCCCCTTGCTCAACTTCAATGCCGATGCGGGAGGCGCCGGAGTCGAGGGCATTGTCGAGAAGTTCGCGCAGGACGCTGGCGGGCCGTTCGACAACCTCGCCCGCGGCAATTTGGCTAACAGTGACCGGGTCAAGTGGGCGGATGCGGGCCGGGCCGGAGGTGGATTGCGACATCAGGCATCCTCCGCGGTTTCGAATGGATCATCGGAGGCCGCACCGGAAATTCGTTTGAGTTTTCGTTCGAGAGTTTTGGCAGTGAGGCCCAGATCTTTGGCAGCATTTGGTATGTCGCCAGAGTTTTTGTCCATTGCATCTTTGATGCGATCCTGGAGTTTCCAATCTTGGATCACGCGGTAGAGCGTTCGTTCGCCAATACCAAGCAGTTTGGCGGCTTCCTCGCGGTTTCCTGAGGTGAGGTCGAGGGCCTGTTCGATGTAGTATCGTTCGACTTCGGCGAGGGGTCTGCCGACCAAGGATGTGGCGGCGCCTGTGGGGGTTGGGCGTGTGGTTTCGTTGGCCAAGCCTGGAAGGAAATCATCGTCTTGGACATCGTTGACATCGAGAATGCCATCGTTGTCGAGAACCACGAGGCTTTCGATGAAATTGCGAAGTTCGCGAACATTTCCCGGCCATTCGTATGCGGCCATTGCCCGGCGGAGGGGATCGGAAACGGCGGTGATTTTTTTGCTGTGGAGTTGGTTGAAGTCTTTGATGAAGTGAGCAGTGAGGAGCGGGATATCTTCCCTTCGCTGGCGGAGTGGAGGCAGTTTTACCTTGAGGCGATTGAGGCGGAAATAGAGATCTTGGCGGAAGCTGCCAGCCGCGACCGCGGCATCGAGATCGCGGTGTGTTGCAGAAACCAGGCGGACATTCACCTTGATCGCTTCGTTACTGCCTATGCGGATAATTTCATGACTTTCGAGAACCCGCAGCAGCTTGGCCTGAAGTGGTAGGGGCATGTCGCCCACCTCATCGAGGAAGAGGGTGCCGCCGTTGGCATGCTCGAAGCGGCCCTTGCGGACGCGTTCGGCACCGGTGAAAGCCCCAGATTCGTGCCCGAAGAGTTCATCGTCGAGGAGATTTTCGTTAAGAGCGGTGCAGTTGAGGGCGACGAAGGGTTTATTTTTTCGTGGGCTGTTGTTGTGGATGGCCTTTGCCGCCAATTCTTTGCCGGTGCCTGTTTCACCCTGAATGAGCACGGTCGCACTTGTTGGGGAAATGCTTTGGAGGCGGGCGATGACATCGTGCATTTTTTGGCTATTGCCAACCACCCCTTCGAAGCCGAATTTTTCATCTATTTGGCGCTGGAGGTCACGGTTGGCACGGAATAGGCGTCGTCGTTCGGCAGCTTTTTCTACTAGCACCCGAAGTTCAGCCATGTCGAGCGGCTTGGTGAGATAATTGGACGCTCCATGCTTGATGGCCTCGACGGCGGTTTTGACATCGCCGTGGCCAGTGATAACCAATACCTCGCAGTCGGGCTGAATTTGGCGGGCTTTTTTGAGGATTTCCATGCCGCCCAAATCGGACATGCGCAGGTCGGTGAGGATGATGTCGAAATCTTCCTGATCGATCTGCCGGCCGCCGGCGTTGCCGCTGGTGGCCAATGAGATTTCGTAGCCTTGGCGTTCGAGTGCCTCTCCCACCACTTCGGCATGAGACTTTTCATCGTCGACAATAAGGACTCGGATACCTTCGCCGGGGCTGCGTGGAGTGCCGGGGTTTTGCATGGGAAGGCCAGGCTCCCGTTGGGGAAGATCGGGGTTGGATTCGTGGGATCGAGTAGATTTTCGGTTTGGTTTAAGCTGCCAACCCGACAGTCTGCGCCGATCTGTAGGAATCATGTTAACCCGGGCCGGCAAAATATGAAGGCAAAAGTGCCGTTTTGGCAGGCAAAAACCAGATAGGGCGTGGTTCTTCTGGAGCGCGGACCAATTTCGTTCCGATCCAAATGAAGCCGTTCTGGGGCCGTTGGGTGCCTCACCATTCTTTTGTCTTGGCTTGGCGGCCCGGGCAGGAGGCTTGTTTGAGTACCATTGTTTCTCCCCAAGAAGACCGATTAGCTGCCTTGAGGCAGGCAACTGGCCGTTTTTCAGCCAGTTCCGCAAGCCTTCAGGCCCAACTGACCGGTTTGGTGGACCAAACCGGTCAGTTGGGAGGGCCACTGTCTTGGCTGCGATCGAAAGTAAACGAACAAGTAGCTGCCCAGCGGGAGGCTGCCGGGTTGGTTTCCAAGGCCGGATTGAAGGTTTTTACTTTGGGCAAGGCTGGTGGCCGGGCAGGCGAGGCTGAGTGTTTGCCAGTTGAGCGTGTGGAGGAGAGCATTCGGCCGACTTTGGAAAGGGCTTTGGAGCAGTCGAGGGCTTTGACAGCACTGGACCCGACTGCATGGGCATTACCGGGTGAAGAAGCACCGGTTTTGGCAACTGCCTTGCATATGGTTCAGGCGATGTTTGGCCAGATAGTTCATTCATTGATGGCAATGCCCGCGGGGCGTGAAAAGCAGATTCATTGGGCAGAAGGTACCAAGGCCTTTTTGGACCAAACTGAAAGCCGCTTGGGGCTTTTGATGAGGCGAAGCCGGGATTTGGCGCGAGAAACGGCTTGGCGTGCGGATTGGCTTGCTTGGGTGCGGGAAGCAGTCCGTGTGGTGCAAAAGCATGAAAAACCTGGATCAAATTTGGTGGAGAGGCTGGATTGCCTGACTCAGGAGGTTGCGGAAACGGCTGTATTGGGTGCGGATTTATCGAAAGTTTGGTGGCAGCCGGCGTTGGATGAGACCGATGCGTCCGTCTGGGTTGCTGCTGATGGATGGAACATGGCCTGGGTTGCCTGTGAGGTGGCTCGTTTGGAGGGTGTGAACCCAAGAGCGCTAGTTGGTTCGGAAACGTTACATGCCTGTTTTTTGCATGATGTTGGAATGGCGCTCATTGACAAAGAACTTTGGCAGCAAGCCGGAAGGCTTGAAGGGGCGGATCGTAGGCAAATGGAGGCCCATACCCGGCGGGCTGAAGAATTGGTGGGGAAATTGATGCCCGGTCGTCATGCGGTTCGGCGGGCGGTGCAATGGCACCATGAAAGGATAGATGGGACTGGCTATCCGGATGGTTTTAAAGGGCCGGAGTTGTCGCCGCTATCAAAGTGGATATCGGTGCTTGATGTTTATTGCGGCTTACAGTTGGAGAGGGCACACCGCAAAGCGGTGTCTTCGGTAGATGCTTGGCGGACGGTACAGGCGTGGAGCCGGCAGGGGTTATTGGAACAATCGGAGGTGGCCCGATTGGATTTGGTGGGGCCATTGCCTGCGGGGACGCTGCTTCGTTTATCGGATGGGGCGCTGGGAGTTGGAGGTGGTTGTGTGACTCAGGGAGATGTGTCCTCGGCTTGGGTGATTCCGATAACCAATGGTTCGGGCCAGGTTTTGGCCATTCCGCAGGGGCCGCTTGTGATAGATCCCCGATTAGTGGTTGGGGTAGGGCGGGGAGTGGGTGATATTGTTGCCTGCCATGGTCCGGAGCTGATGGCCCTGTTGAAAGAGGTGTGCCCTTGGTTGGGATGATTCGATGGTGGTAATTTATTGGAAAGGTTTGTAATTAAGCGTGCTAGGGGATTTGGGCTGGTATTGGAAAGCAACCCGCCACCCTTTGATGGGGTTGGTGATGGTGGTACCGTTGCTGGCATTTTATGAGGTTGGGACTTTTGCTGGAGGGGTGGTTGGGGAGCCAGCTTCATTGAGAAATGGGGCGGATGCTTGGGTTAGGGAGTGGTGTGAGCAGATTGGGAAAGGGGGGCATTTGGTTCCGCCGATCGTGATGGTTGGGTGGTTGGCATTGGCAGCCCTGAGGCGGTGGGACTCGAGGCCTGAGCATTTGATTTCGACATCGCTTGGGATGCTGTTGGAAAGTCTGGGACTGGCCCTGTGTTTATGGTTGTTCAGTCGTTTATGGCCTGATTTGTTGAAGC
This sequence comes from uncultured Planctomycetaceae bacterium, assembly GCA_903912515.1. GTDB lineage: Bacteria > Planctomycetota > Planctomycetia > Gemmatales > Gemmataceae > UBA6894. The sequence continues at coordinate 2,045 of CAIWHS010000630.1, read as the reverse complement.
ATTATGGGTGGGAGTTGCAGATTAAGGTTGTTGCAGGGGTGGAAGGCGGGGCGAATTCGGTGGACCCGATGCGTGTGGCAATACCGTTGGTTGGGGCTGGTTTATATGAGGAATTTTTGTTTCGGCTTGTTTCGCTGACCGTAATCATTGCGTTTTTGGGATTCATGGGGATCGACACTTGGACGGGTTTTTTCATGGCAGCCTTATTTTCAGCATGGTTTTTTGCAGCGGCGCATCATTGGGGGAGCAACGCCCCTGTGTATGATGGGCGTGTTTTTTCGTTTCGTTTTGCTGCAGGTATAGTGTTTTCCATGGTGCTTGCTTGCCGTGGATTCGGTATCGCGGTGGGTGGGCACACCCTTTACAACCTGCTAGTTGGGTTACCCGGTAGCTGGAATCAAGCTTGAAACCGGAAATTCGGTTCCTAAAGTAAGTTTACTAAGCCAGGGACGGTTACCGGTTGTACCCCGAACGGGTGCAATACCGGTGTGACGACTTGGGAGGAGACCCATGCAACCCTTGCCAGTGAAAATGCCCTTGCCATGCGATTTTTCGCTTGTGGCCTATTATCCGATGCTGATTTTCCTTGTGATTGTCATCGGTTTGGCGACGGTGATCATGATATTGGCCCATATTTTCAATCCCCGGCGAATCACTCCTGTCAAGCAGATGCCCTATGAATCGGGTATGGATCCGATTGGTGATGCCAGGGGCAAATTTGATGTGCGTTTTTATTTGGTGGCGATTCTGTTTTTAGTTTTTGATGTGGAACTTTTGTTTCTTTACCCGTGGGCAGTAGCGACTCAGGGTGAAAACCCTGTGATTGTGGGCGCACTTCGCACGATTATTTTTTGGGAAATGCTAGTATTTGTTGGCACATTGCTACTGGCATGGGCTGTGGCATGGCGCAAGGGGGTGTTTCAATGGAGGTGAGCCTGCCTGAAGACGGCTTCATTGTCACCAAGCTAGACGAGGTGGCCAATTGGTGCCGCAAGAACAGCCTTTGGCCAATGGCGTTCGCCACAGCCTGCTGTGGTATTGAAGTGATGGCCACAGGCGCATCGAGGCACGACATTGCTCGTTTTGGCGCTGAGGCTTTTCGTTTTTCGCCCCGCCAGTGCGACTTGATGATTGTGGCTGGGCGAGTGGTGATGAAGATGCTGCCTGTGTTGCAGCGCATTTGGATGCAGATGCCGGAGCCAAAATGGTGCATCTCGATGGGCGCTTGCGCTTCTTCGGGCGGGGTATTTGACACCTACGCTGTGGTGCAGGGCATTGACCGATTTTTGCCAGTGGATGTTTACATTCCTGGATGTCCTCCTCGGCCAGAGCAACTTATTCAAGCGGTGCTTGACCTTCAGGAAAAGGTGCAGCGGACCGGCACCTACAATGCCCGGGAATTCAATAAGCGCACGCAGCCCGAAGGGCCTCGTCCCTTGGCAACGGAACTAGGAATGGCTGAGCAGATGGTCGCACCTGCCAACTTTCGCACAACGACCCGCTCTTGGGGCGAATTGCCTATGGTTAACCCGTTGGCTAACCGGGAGGTTGGTCGATGAGTGAGACCGCCCAAACAACAGCCGAAGCGAAATTGTTTGCCGACCCGGCAGTTGAAGTGCTTGCCTCGGGTGTGGAAAGAGCTTTGGGTGTGGAGACGGGCAGTCTTTTGAGGACCTCGTTTCGGGACAATCATCGCCTAAATATTGAGCCGGGACGTGTTTTGCAGGCTTTGACGCACTTGCGTGAAGCCGGGATGGACATGTTGATAGACCTTTCGGGTACAGATTATCTGGGTTATCCGGAAGCAGAGCACCGGTATGGGGTTAGTTATATTTTGGAAAACACGAGCAGTGGCACTCGGATAATTCTGCGGACTTGGGCAGACGACCCTAGCCCGATTCTTCCCAGTGTTTTTGATATCTGGCGCGGTTCGGATTGGATGGAGCGCGAAGTTTACGACATGTTGGGGATAGAGTTCACCGGTCACCCTGATTTGCGCCGCATTTTGCTTCCGGATGAATTTGCCGGTCATCCATTGCGCAAGG
>CAIWHS010000629.1 GCA_903912515.1 uncultured Planctomycetaceae bacterium | reverse complement strand
GGGCCGCTGTCGATGAGTTGGGGGCGGTTTTGGGAAATATTTATTCAGATGACTTGCTTGGAAGGGTTTTCTCACGCTTCTGTATCGGCAAATAAGGTTCCAGCTATCTCCCTGCCAAGGCATAAGTCTGGCAATTGGCTTTCTCGAGCATGGTTTAACTGTTGCACCAGCCTGATCCATTGTTTTTTAACTACTTCAGCCACAGAACTAATTTTTGACCAAATGGGCCAAATTTTAGGCCCCTTGTCCATGGAAGTTTGGATAAGATGACCTTTTGGCTTTACGACCGAGTGCGATGAATCAGGTTTTTTATCTTTAAAAGTTGTGGCTGGAGGCCTTGTCAATGCGTTGGGAAGATGGTGAACAGAAGGGGAATGTCGAGGATCGTCGTGGTAAAGCCATGCCTTTGGCGGCGGGCGGTGGCCTAATGGGCCTTATTATCATGGGGATTTTGTTCTACCTGACGGGCGATCTGGGCAAAGCCAAGCGCCTTGCAGATGGCATCGCCCCAATGGTTCTTCCCAAAGCTGCACCCGCTGGTGGTGCGGGGGCTCCTGCCAATCCCAATGACGCCAACCTCAAATTTGCCGAAGCCGTTATGGGCCTCACCGACGAAGCTTGGGAAACCGTCTTTTCACGCCTCGGCAAGCGCTGGGAAAAGCCCACTTTGGTTCTGTTTTCAGACCGGGTCGATAGTGAAGGGTGCGGCATGGCTCCCTCGGCCGTAGGGCCCTTCTACTGCCCCGCCAGTAAAAAAGTGTTCCTCGATCCTACCTTTTTCGATGAACTTCGCGACAAACTAAAAGGCTCCTCAGCCGATTTTTCAAAAGCCTATGTCATTGCTCATGAGGTCGGTCACCACGCGCAAAATATCCTCGGCTACAACACCCTTCTCGAACAATACCGCAAAAAAGAAGGCGAAAATGCCGGTATTCGCCTGGAACTCCAGGCTGATTACCTGGCTGGGGCTTGCTGGCACCATGTCGAGAAAAAGCGCGGCATCCTCGAAAAAGGCGATGTCGAAGAGGCTATCCGCACCGCCCAGGCCATTGGCGACGACCGCCTGCAAAAAAATGCCGGTCGCTGGGTGAACCCGGAAAGCTTCAACCACGGCACCGCTTCCCAGCGCCTCAAATTCTTCATGGAAGGATTTCAGTCGGGCGACGCTAGCAAACGTGCCCTCGACCAGTTCTTCGATCCCTCCATCAAGCCGCTCGATCTTTAAACTCGAACGCCACTCAGGCCAAAAGTTTCATCCTGCAACAATGATTTTCAACCAGCGCAGCAAGGCAAGCTGCGCTGGTTTTTTTTACCTGGAACTCGACATCTTTCTACCAAGGCAATTGCCTTTTCCCGGCTCACAAGCATGATTATCTTAGGGCATTCCTCAAATCAGGCCGTTGCTTGGCGATTGAATCTTGCTAAAATTAGGGAGAAGTAATTTTCCAAGCTAAATGCTTTCTAGTTCATCGGCTTGGTGCTTTGGGAATACTGGGCCGAAAGAGTGAAACGGCTTTCGCTCACATATGTCCGGTTTCGATAGGTTCAATGCCCCCAAATGGGCATGAAAGGGCGTGATTTTCATGGATGGACCCGCGCCAACTGGCCAAGCAGACAGCGGTTTCAAACGCCACAAAACACGCGTGGTTGAGGTCGGAGGGGTCGGCATTGGTGGGGATAACCCCGTCCGTGTCCAATCCATGACCACGCCCGACACTTTCCATGTCGCTGAGGTGGTCGAGCAAATACGCCGCCTTGAAGAAGCCGGCTGCGAGTTGGTCCGGGTCACCGTGCCCAAACCTGAAGATGCCGCAGCCCTCACCGAAATTAAAAAGCAAATAAATATACCACTGATCTGCGATATCCACTTCGACCATCGCATGGCCCTGCAGGCTATGGATCACCCGGTCGACAAAATTCGCATCAATCCCGGTAATATTGGCGGCCTCGACAAATTCCGCCAAGTGGTCCGCAAAGCGCGCGACAAGGGCTTGCCCATGCGCATCGGCGTCAACGCCGGCAGCCTGGAAAAAGACTTGATAGAAAAATACGGTTACCCTTGCCCACCCGCAATGGTCGAAAGTGTCTTGCGCTACCTCGAAATTGCCGAGGCCGAAAAATACCACTCCATCATCGTCTCGCTCAAATCAAGTGACACCCTCACAGCGATCGAATCCTACCGCCTCTACGCAAAGCAGGCCGATTACCCAACCCACATCGGCATCACCGAGGCCGGCAAGCCTCCTTATGCCATTGTCAAATCCGCCTGTGGCCTTGCCCCGCTGCTCGTCGATGGCATTGGCGACACCATGCGAATCAGCCTTTTGGGCGACCCAGTGCCAGAAATCGCCGCAGCATACGACATCCTTCAGGCAACCCGCCGCCGCGTTCGTCGCCCTGAATTGATTGCCTGCCCAACCTGCGGGCGGCTCGAAATCGATCTCGAAGGAATCATAGCCCAAGTCGAGAAAAGGCTCGAAGGCAAAAAGACCCCTATCAAAATTTCCATCCTCGGCTGCGTCGTCAATGGACCAGGCGAGGCCAAGGAAGCTGATCTGGGCATAGCTGCGGGCAAAGGCAAAGGCGTCATTTTCAAGCGCGGTGAAATCGTTCGCCATGTCAAGGAAGAAGAGATGGTCGACGCCCTGCTCGAGGAGGTCGCTATCTGGGAAACCGAAGAGGCCCAGCATGGCCGACTAGTGACTGAAAAAAGAGTCGAATCCGGTCCCCAGCAACGTCACCGCCTACCCATGACAAAGTGATTCGGCCCTGGCAGGGCGAATAATTTAGCAGGGCGACTAGCTGATCCGCCTACGCCCGAAAAAAAGGAGACACGGGCATGGCACAATTCACTTGCTCATCCTGCGCTAAAAGCTTCAAGGCTCCCGATAGCCTGGCAGGCAAACGCGTTGCCTGCCCTTCATGCAAAACAGTAGGCCTGGTTCCTGCGGCACCCGCCCCCGATGCACTACAAAATGCCGTCCAGCGTGCCGCTGTAGAAGCCGCCTCCAAGCCAGACTCACAAACCAAACCGCCATCCGTCAATTCCGCAGTCGAGGACATGCTCGCCGAAGAGCGGCGTGCCCGAGATGCCGCCCGTGAAACCATTATCAAATTCGAATGCGCCTTTTGTTCCGAACCCATCGAGGTTGCATCGGAATTTGCCGGCAAAAGGCAGCCATGCCCCTCTTGCAGTCGCATTGTCCAGGTGCCAGTCCCCAAAATTCCCGAGGCTTCCGATTGGCGTGCCAAAAGCAAAATGGCCTCAGCCATCAAACTCGATATCGAAAAAGGCCCGGAAGGGGCCTGGGACGGCGCCGGCTCAAAGGGTGTGAGCCGCGAGGCGTTGGAAGAGGCAAATGCCCTCCCGATTCGCCCAGTTAAAAAAGTGCCCTTGGCCACAAGGCTCAAAACCTACGGCCTGTTTGCCTTGCTGTTGCTGATAGCTGGCCTAGTCGCCATGACTTTCATGACCAAGCGGGCTGCCAAGCTCGAGGTTCAGGCCGTAGAGAATTTGCTCATAGAAGGGGCTAAAGATCCCGAATTTAACAAAAACAAACTGCTGGTTGCCTGTCTCGAAATAGCCGGGGCCGATGCATTGTTGGGTGCCACTACCGATCCCCAAGCCGATAAAGCGTTGAAGCACTACTCCATGGCCCTTCGTTCAGCCCAAGATGCCCCCTCTTCCCCTGCAAAAGACATGGTTCTCGGCCAGTTGGCTACTTCCATTGCCATGCGTGTCAACGACAAGCAAAAGGGAACCGATACCAAAAGGCTCCCATCCGATGATGGTCACCGCCTAGTCCGCGAATCCATGAGCCGAATTGCTGATCCAGAGCTCCAGCTCGATGCTTGGCAGCAGGTCTGTAAAGCTCTGGTCAAAGATGGCCAAGCTGCCCGGGCAGCAGCACTCGCCCGCCAAATCTTCGGCGGCCTCCCCGTTAACCAAGAAAATCGAAATCGCGAACGCATGAACATGCCAGTCGAGGGCCTAAGCCTTGCGGGTCTGGTCATGCTCCGGGATGGAAAAAAGAACTCTAATCAAGAGGCCCTGGCCCTCGCCAAGACTCTAGCTCAAGAAGTGGCTAAAAAACTCGATGTAAAAGCCATTATTCCCGAATCAGGTGTTGCCTTGGTGGTCGGCTCGGGCGAAAGCTACCCCCCCGGCGCCAACTGGAACGAGGCTAAACACGATTCCGAACTCTGGGGCCTCGCATGGGGCAAAGCTTTGTCCGGCAATGATGCCGAGGCGGCCACCATTGCCGCCCGATCCGATGGTGATCAGGTTGACCGCTTGCGGGCCAAGGTGGCCGTGGTGCTAGGCCAAGAACCACCTGCCAAAGATCCCAAAGAGGTTTTGGAAATGGCCGTGCAGGTGGCAGGCACCAAACCTCTACTGGCTTTCACCCTGCTCAAATTGGCCAGAGTGGGTGAAGAAGCAAACTGGACTGCCGCCAATATTGCAAGTTTGGCCCAACCCTTGGTTTCTGCCGCCTCAGGATCAATCGAGGCTGAAATGCGGGGCGAGATTCTGCTCATTGCCAAACGCCAAAACCTCAAGCAGGGTGGCGAGCTTCCCCCATTGTTGGCTGAAGATCGTGCCTGGACTGCCCGCTCCGCCGCCCGTCGCGATGCCGAACCCGCCAAATCGGGCGATTCAGCCACAAATTCAACCAGTTATTTTACCCGTTTGGGAAGATTACTCGCACCAGATCAAAAGTAATTAAATCCGGTCTTCGCCCCGAGCCGGTCGGTTTTAAATTTGGCACAAGCAATCAATGCTTTTTTCCGCATGATGAGACGAAGGGCGGTACAGGTCATGGCCATAAAAATTGCCAGATTTCCAATCAGTCTCTTTTTTTTCGGTTTACTGGGTTTGCAGTTTCAATTTCTGTTTCCATGCCCTGCCACGGCCCAAGAGCCTTCCACCTCTGGCGATGCCCTTTTCGATTGGGATTTGGCCCTGGTTCGCAAACTGCGCGATTCTCGCGATTTCGATACCGCCATCGCCCTGTTGGAAAAATTGGTTAAAGAGCATCCGCTCAAGGCTAATCTGCTCGCTTTCGAGCAGGCTCGAACCTTGGTCGATCAGGCCGCCCTCGAGCCCGATCCCATCTACCGCGAACGCCAACGCCGCCAAGCTCGCCAATCCCTGGAAAAAGTGCTTGCAAGCAAAGCCGATGCCAGCCAAATGGCCGAAGCTAGGGTCTGGTTGGCCCGTGTCGAAATGCAACTGGCCCATGCCATGCTGGCCCGTGTCTTGCCCCTGGTGCCTTTGCCCCCCGACAATGCTGCCGCCCAAGCCGAAAAGCTCAAAACTCGCAAGGCGTTAGCCGATGCCGGTAAAAAGTTGGCCGATGCCGTCGCTGTCGCCCGTTCTGCCCTGAAGGCTCAAAACGCAGATCCTTGGGTGGCCGAGCGTCTTGGGCCCTTGCTGGACCGTGCCGATTTGGAAGTGGCTCTCAGCTATTTCGATTCAGCCCGAACTTGCAATCCCAAGCGTGAAGCCGACCAGCGTTTGGTGGAGGTGAAAAAGGCCCAAGAGCTTCTAAGCGAGTTAAAATCAGCGGGCGATTCCAACCCATTCTCTTCTCTTGCCAGCGCCTATTTAGGTTTATTGCTGCGCGAAAATGGTGAACCACAAAAAGCTCGGGCCGAATTGCGCCCGCTTTTGGTGGCAATGGGTGCCGACAAAGCCGAGTCTCGCCGCCTGGCCCGTGTCTTCAACATGGAGGTACTTCTCAGGGACGGCTTCGACCCCACCGAGCGTGGCCCCCGTTCCCCCGAACAGGTTGTCGAAGATTTGGGATTCGCCTGGCTTTCAGATTACAAACGCTATGCCACCAGTCCCGAAGCCAGCGCCGTACGCATGCTCGTGGCTGAGGCCATCGTGGCCCAATTGCGCAAGGTGGCCAAAACACCCGCCAACCAAAGGCTAAGGGACGATCGCTATGCCCAAATCCGTCGCCTGGTCCGCGATATCGAGCGTGGCGACAACGAATACACCGAAAAGGCCCGGCGCCTGAAAATCGCCATCCTGCAGGAGCAGGGCGTTTTCAATCGCAAGCTGGAAGATCTCAAAACCTTCGACGATTGCCTCGCCCGTGCCCAATTCGAACTGGTTCGAATGGCCGAAGAGGTGGCCGAGGCCAAAGACTCCACCATGCGCCAAGCGGCCGAGCGCAAACACCAAGAAATCGCCTTGGATGCCCTACGCAAAGGTATAAAGTTCGATTCCGCCGCTCAGCCCAAGGACAAAGCTCTGCCCGAAGAACTCAACCAGACAAAATACACCCGCGTTTTTCTTGCCAATACACTTGGCCTGCACGGTGAAGCCATAACTGAGGGCGAAGAGTTTGCCCGTAACGATCCGCGACCGTCGCAGGCCATCATGGCCGGTGCCGTGGCTTTGCAAAGCCATCTAGCCGTCATGGATGATGCCCGTCGCAAAATTGCTGGTCTCGATGGCATGGAGAAAGGCGGTCAAAAAGTTGAAGCTAAAGATCGCCAAACTGCCCAAAAAAGTCTGGCCGATGCCACCGCATCGATGATCCGTTTTGCCGAATATCTCGCCACCCGCTGGCCCGAGGAGGAATTGGCCAACACCTGCAGGTTTCAGCTTGGCCTGGCCCGCGTCCGCTCCGCTAAATACCCCGAAGCTCTCGCTTTGTTGGCTCAAGTTCGTCCCGATTCACGCCTCCGCCCCCTGGCCCTGATGCAATCCGCCTTGGTCATTTACCAGCAAGCCGAAGGTAAATCGGCCGACCCAGCCGCCCGCGTGGCTGAGGTTGCAAAAGCGGTGGCACTCCTCCGGCAGATTCCAACACTGACCGATGTTTCCGATCGCTCCCTTACGGATAACTACCTCCAGTCTCGCCTTAGGTTGGCGGGCGAATACTACACTGCAAAAGATTTTCAGTCTCTTTCAGGTGTTTTAAACGAACTCGATACAATTCGCGCAAGGCTCGATGACGATACTCTCAATGTCTATGGGGCTCTCTTCCAGCGTGCCGACCTTTATGTCCTTCTTCTCACCATGACAAGAGCCACCGCCATCAAAGACCCTGCCGGCCAAGCTGATGTGCTCGACCTCGGACTGACCCGCCTGGCCAAGGCCAAGAATGGTTTCAACGCCAAGCCCACAGTGGCTGCTTTTTTCGAGCGCGCGCTAATCGCCGCCCTTCAGGCCAACCGTCCAGAAATGGCAGCAAGGGTGGTGTCCACCGCTACCGACTTGGCCGGAAAGCCACCCCAAGAAGAAGATGCGCAAAATTTGGCCCGTCTTCTGCTTTCAACCACGCGCAGGGTTGTGGCTCCCCCCATCTCCTCCAGTCCTGAAGAGACCGAGGCCATGGCTGCCCGGGTGGCTGATTTGCTGGCCAAAGTTCCCGAATCCATGATTTTAGGCGATGCCACCAAGCGCATGCTTGCCGGGGCGCATGAGACCATTGGTTCAGCCCGAAAGAACGGGGCAAAAGATTTTGAAACAGCCCTCAAGTTGGTCGAGCCATTGGTCAAACCTTTGGTGGATGACCCCGCCGCTTTGGCTGGAGCCAAAGACAAACAACTCCTTGCGGTTATTTATCTCCGTCTCCTTCGCCTAACCGGGCAGCTTGAGTTGGAGCGCGCCCACCTCACCAAGGCAATGGCCACAGGTGCCTGGGGTGCCCGCAATCTCGATCTGGCTCTCGAAGATTTGCAAGTCTTGATAGCCGAAAAGAAATTCGGCTTGGCTACCCGCAAGGCTAAACCCGTTTTCGATCAATTGGAAACCAAGGTCAACTCAATTGGTGAAAAACCTAGCCCCGCCGAAAAAACCTATGTCGATCGCTACACCGAGGTGGCTGCCCTGCAGATCATTGCCTTCGAAGGATATGCTAGCGCCAACAAAGATTCCCAGTCTGCCACGCGAGCAGCCATGTTGATGGTGGATTTGGAAAAGCGTCCCTGGTTTGCCGAGGCTCCTCCCCAGTGGCTGCGCCGCCTGTCTGAACTGACCCAATCCAGCCCCGAATTTCGCGAAAACTGCGCCAAATTTAGAAAGGGGAAATGACCATGCCTTCCTCATATGCCAGCTTGCTCAATAGGGTTCTGCCCTGCCTCCTTGTTTCCGTTTTGCTTGCTTCATTTGCTCATGCTCAAGATGTTGTTCGCTACGCTCCAAAGGGCAGGGGCACCGCCGAGCAAGACCTACAGGGCCTGATCGAAGGAGAGGGCCCTGCCGGTATCCAGATTAAAACACGCGAAAAAGTAGTGCTTGTTCCCGCAAACGATATTGTGATGGTTCAATACAAACACCCCGACATCCTTAGCGTTGATTTCCGTGCCGCTACCGACCGCATCAATCAGGCCATGGTTGCTTCAGGCCCACAAATGGCCGAAAAACTCAAACAGGCCCGTGATGCCGCTGACAAATTGGCTGATAAGGCTGGTAGTGCCATCCCGGTTGCCCGTTATGCTGCCTGGCAGGTTGCCTTGTCCCGCTATGCCGAGGCCAAGGCGAATAACAAGGAAGCCGAGGCACTTTCGCTCCTCGACCGTGCCGCCACTGCTACCCGAGGTGGGTGGGAGGAGGTTCAGGCCCTGCGTTTACTTGCCGAGCAGCAGCAGTTGATTGGCCAAAATAATTTGCCCACCTTGGAACGCTGGGCCAAGATTCCCGGCCTGCCTGCCGATGCCACCGCAAAAATTGCAAACCGCATAGTCTTGGCGAAAATTCGCGAGGGCAAGGCTAGCCAAATGGCAATCGAGCTTGTGCCATCCGCCTCGCGTGACCCCGCGAAAGCCGCCCTGCTGGCTGTGGCCCGCACGGTGGAGGGCCCCTTCGATGCGGCAAAGTTTAAACAAGCCCGCATGGCATTGGCCACTCTGTCACTCTTGGTGGAACCAGGCCCAGGTCAGGCTGACCCGGCACTCATTTCCGGGTGTCTGGTGGTGTTGGGTAAATACCTGCTGGCTCAAATGAAACCCGAGGAGGCTTTGTGGCAATTGGTGCGGGTTGAAGCCCAATTCCCTCAGGAAAAGGCCGATGTTGCCGAGTCCCTGCAGTTTTTGACCACCCTATATGATTCCCAACTCAAAAACCCGCGCCGTGCCGAGGAATGCGCCGACCGCCTCCGCAGCCGCGAATTCTCGGGCGTCATCCAGCCAAAAAAATAAATAACCCCATAGGTCCAGTAAAAATTAAGGAAAAGCCTATCTTAAATAGTATAATTACTTTTCTTGGGGCAGTAGCTCAGTTGGTCGAGCGCAGCGTTCGCAATGCTGAGGCCACGGGTTCGACTCCAGTCTGCTCTATTCTTTGTTCTTTCAAGACAACCATCTCCGGCTAACTCGTAGCCGCAATCAAATCAAGGTTCAATCAATTTGAAAAGGATTTGGATTTCATGCCTTCCGAATGGCAGGGCCTGCCACCTCGGGTCCTTGGTGTTTGATCCGGTTTTGATCATCCACAAAAATCACAATCGGTTGATGGCTGCGGGCAAGCTGGTCATCAATCCACTGGAATGTTGCAACAATAATGCGGTCATCCGGCTTGGCCAAATGGGCCGCCGCACCATTCACGCTCATTTCGCCAGCACCAGACGGCCCTTCAATTGCATAAGTGCAAAAGCGGGTGCCCCTGGTCACATTCCACACATGAACTTCTTCACCAGGCAATATGTCAGCAGCTTTTAAAAGTTGCGGATCAATCGACACGCTTCCCTCATAATCCACATTGGCGTGGGTTACCCGGGCACGGTGAATTTTCGATTTAAGCATCGAGCGATAACGTGGAACGCCAGCGGACATTGCTCTCCCTCGATAGGGCTGGCAAAACCGTTTTACGGTTCCTGGCCGCCCTTTTTACCATCGTATGGAACATTGCTGGCGGAAAGGTACCCGATTTTCAGGTTTTGCCGCAACGCTGAGGCATCTGCGCCCCACGAAGCCGGTTGCGGAAAGGCAATTTCCGACCGCACTTCCACATGACCGTCCAGAAAAACCACATTCGCCTGACCTGAGGCGTGCCTGAAATGCGTAGTCGGCTGGGCG
>CAIWHS010000628.1 GCA_903912515.1 uncultured Planctomycetaceae bacterium | reverse complement strand
TGATATCAAATCCCAGGGTGGGATAATGCTTGCCAAATTCCACGGCGAGGGGAAGTCCCACATAGCCTTGTCCAATGACAGCAATTTGGGTATTTGTTAAAGAAAAATTCAAGGGTAAAAACTATTTATGTGTTGAGATGTTTTTAAAGCTTCGCCCTTTCAGTCACGATCCGGACCTACAGGGTTTTCGGAATTGCACACAATTTCCGAAGCCACAAAAATAGCGAAAACTTGTAGGCGTTGTTGCGTTTTTCACAAAGGAAACCTCACCCTTTGTGAATTATGCAAATGTTAAGGGAAACTTACGGTTTCGGCAACAAATAGAGATTCAAGTATTTCGCCTTTGTTGCGCTGAGTTCGCATTGGATCGCGAATCGCTTTTTAGCACCTTCTTGATAGGCTTGGTGTTCTGCAAAATCCAGCGCGGCTATGGCTTGCATGGCATCAGCAAATCCTTGGGCAGAATATGGCGCCACTACACCGGATTTGTCTTGCGAAAGATTCTGCCATGGTGTATTTGGACCCACTATGATCGGCACCCCGGCCGACAGCGCTTCGGCAATCGCATGTCCGAAATTTTCAGAGATGCTCGTATTGATGGATACGTCGGCTTCACCCAAAAATTCTGTTATTTCTTCTAAGGATTTCTCACCCACATATTCCACTTGATGCTGTTTCGGTAGGGACTTGATTTTTTCTTCAAATTGCTGTTTGTATGTCTCACTCTGACAGCCCCCGATGAAATACCCTTTGGTGGGAATTTCTAATAACTGCAAGGCTTCCAGCAACAACAGCGGATTTTTCTCAGGGCTAATTCGTCCTACAAATATCCAGTGTAGTTCGTTGGACTGTTTTTGTCGTTTTGTCTGGTTTACTGCCGCGCCCAAATTCCGCGGCACGTTGGGCATTTGGAGAATCTTTGCCTGATTTACAAACAAACGGATCTCCTCAGTTTCTTGGTCGTTCGTACTATGAAAAACCACATTTTTATAGGCCCGTAGGGCTTTCAGCACAGATGAAACCCCAGCCTTCATCGCGCCTTTTTGTTTGAGCGCTTGGGGGGTTAGCATCCCCCGCGGCGACACCACAATTTTGGCTTTTTTGTATCGCTGCGCAACGAGCAGTGGAAATATGGAAAATTTCGGACTCCATAGTCCTTGCGTATGGACGATATCAGGTTGCAGCGTTTGATAGATGTGCAACCATTGCTTCCAACCCAATTGTTTGGGGTGCCAATATTGCACTTGGGCCTTCCCTACTTTCACCCATGTTTCTTGCGGCACATCCAGCGGTTCTTTTTCGCCATAATCGAACACGCTACAGACCACATAAAACTCCAGATGGGGTTCATCGCCCAATAGGTCCACCAAATTCTCAATGCTCGTAATCGGTCCGCCCGCCTTGTGCGCTGGCCTATACCAATCAATGGCAATGAGTATTTTGGTTTTGGGGTCCATTAGATTTCTTTGGCTTCGTTCAAAGGAAACTTTGTATCGAATCGGCTCCAAAATTACATCGCTATGCAATTGTTTGCATCAGGGCTCACAAAGTTTTTGGGGTGGTTAGAAATTGGATTGGATCAACAGTAATAAATCAATTCTGGCATTCTCATCTATCCCCCATTCACACAAGATTGTTTCATTTCACAAGAATTTGGTCGTTTTGAAACAACACATGAACGTTTTCCATCGTCTAGATGACCCACAATAATTGTAAAATCAAGCATCTATCGTATTTTTGCACTCCTTGAAAAGAATCCACCACATCCTCGGTCCCTATGCCATGCCCATTTTATGGCTGCTATTGGGAATTTCGTCGGCCATTGGCGTGAATGGGTTGTTGGAATCGCAGTTCGAGAACGAAATCTTGCGTAATGTGGCGCTCAGCATCGACGAGAAAACAAAAGGCATGGGCGAGGAAGACAAAATCGAAGCCACCGTAAACCTTTGTCACTATTTGCAGGTACGTCGTTCCGAAATCCTCGGCGGCCGAACCTACACCTCTTTCAAGGCCACCAATTTCCGCAGTTCGCTACAGAGTTTTTACATCGGCACAGGGGCTTGCGGCTATTACAGTTTGTTTGCGGCCCGGGTTTTTCAGAAGTTGGGCTATGCACCGCGGGTGGTGCAGCAAAGGGTTGAAAATCGCTGGGGCGGACATATCACCTTGGCCCTACCGCTCAAGAGCAATGGCAAATGGATTCTGGTGGATCCGCTGTTCAAGCACAGTTTCCGCGACACCCACAATCACTTGAGTTCCCTTCCCGATGTCCGCGCCCATTGGAACAGCTACTACAGCAAGCATACCCCATCGGAATACAATCCTAGCTACAACTATCAGCAGGGTTGGCGCCATACCAATTGGGACAAATATGGCGTGGTGAGTCGGGCCGTGTATAAGGTGCTGGTCTTCACCATCGGAAAAGACAAAACGGACGCCTTAAGTTTACGGATGTGGATTATCGATGCGTATCGCGTGCAGTCGATGATTGCGTTTTTGGTTTCCGGGCTTTGTATTGTTTTGATTGTGATTGGGTTGAAGCCTCACTCCTCCACTTGATAGGGCTGCACCACGGGTTGATTTTCTACCGGAGCATGCACGGGTTGAGCCACGCCGGCATTGGGATCTACATCACCCAAAAACAGGGCCACGGCCAGGTGAATCAGGATCACGAGGGCATGGCTATAGAACCACATTTTGCTCACTTTAAACAGGCGAATCAACTTGAGGCTGCTCAGCGCGTAATACACCCAAAGGACAGCGAAAGCGAGGACATCGAACCAAAACGACGACATCAGTCTTTCGTCCATCATGCGCGACACAGACAACAGCATCAGCCAGGCGTAAAAACCCAGGCAGGCCAGTTTTTTCAGCGATTTGATGCGACTGCGCATCTTGCTTTTGCTGCTGCCGGTATTGGAATTCGACGAACTGCTGGAGGAGCTGCTGGAGGATTTCCGGCGTTTCATTGCATTGCCTGCAGTGTTGTAATCCTTAGAATCTGACATAAAATAAAGTCAAAGATGTGGAATTTTGGGGAAACAACATCGCTTACTCACCAAAAAATCGTCCTTTTATCGCTTCAAACGGATGCGAAGTCCCATGAATAGGGTGATCAGCAGACCCATGGAATAGATCGCGAGGTTCCAAAAATGCTGACGGATAAAGATCGCCCGAAACGAAAGTGTATCCATCGGCAGGCCAATCAGTTTCCCAAAATTGTAGGCCGCGCGCGACACAAAACCCAATTTGTCCCAGTTGGTGTATCGAAACCCTTGTTGGTAGTTGTATTTGGCGTCGTATTCGGCAGGCAGTTTCGCGACCATCATCGGCCATTGGGCTTTGACTTGCAGGGCAGACAGTTCGCGGTGTTGGCTATCCACGAAAACATGGTTAAAGAGGGGATCCACGAGCATCCATCGGTCGGGCTGCGCAGTATTGAAACGGTTCAAGTTCACTTCTAGCGTTATATGTCCGCCCCAGGTCCCTTGCACTTGCTGCTGCACCACGCGGCATTCGTAGCCCATTTCGGTGAGGAGGCGGCAGGTGAAGAGCGAATACATGCCACAGGCGCCGCTGCCGGAGAAGAACGCTTCGAGGTAATCATCGGAGTAGTTGAGTTCGCCCCCGAAGAAATCGGTTCGCGGTTTGGAGAGCTTTCTCACGGTGGCGAGGGTATTTTTCACGGTACCCAATTCGCCTTCGGTATTGGGTTGCGCGATGATTTTGTTCACGATGCCATCCACGAGGTTTTTGGTTCGGGCAAATTCCTTAAGCTCCAGCAGGATCAACGTTAGAAAGAGTACCGAAAAAAACGAAAACAATAGGCGGTTGATGTTGCTCCTGCGCAACGTCTGCTTCAATAAATCCTTCATCTCGCTCGCATCACATTAAACTCATTCTACATTTACTTCCCATCATCATTTTCACTTACTTCCCATTATCAAATCCACACTTA
>CAIWHS010000627.1 GCA_903912515.1 uncultured Planctomycetaceae bacterium | reverse complement strand
TGTCCAGCACCGATTGAATCAACCGGGGCAAATCGGTCCGCTCCCGGGCCTTCTCCCCACCCCTGCTAAATGCCAAAAGCTTTTCCGTGATGTTTTTACACCGAAAGGCCTCTTCCTGAATCATGGACAGGTAGCGGCCAAAAATTTCCGCGTCATCTGTACTCGGCCCCTTGGCCTGCCTTTGCTTCAACCTCAATTCCAGAGCCTCAGCGCAGAAGGCAATGCTTGCCAACGGGTTGTTAATCTCGTGCGCCACCCCGGCCGCCAAAAAACCAACGCTGGCCAAACGCTCGCTACGCACCAACTGACGGCTGCGCTCTGCGACTTGCCTCTCCAAATTGGTCGAATGCTCCTGCAAACGGGTCATCATCGCGTTGAAAGCGCAGGCTAGTTCTTCCATTTCATCGCCACTTTCAACCTTCACCCGCACATCCAAATTTCCCTCGCCAATACGCGAAACACCCTCGCGCAGGTCGCGGATAGGGTTGAAAATCCAGCCATAAAAAGCGCGCATCAGGCCAATCATCAGCAAAAGGCCAATAGTGCTGGCCGGCACAATAATCCACAGGCTCACTTGGTAATTGCGCCTGGATTCATTGATGCGCCTGTCAAGGTCCTCGTGAATTTTGTCTCGCAAATCACGGCTGTCGCGGTCGAGGCGCTCGCACACCGATTGCGCCGCCACAATGTAAGCGTCCCTGCCCGAGGGTTCCCCGGGGGTTTGCAGTCTGGGTGCCAATAAGGTGGTCAGTGCATTTTCAAGGCCCTGCAGGTCCTTCTCCAAAGCACCAGCCAGTTCGCGCTCCAGCACCAACTCACGGGGGTCATGGCTCAGGTTTGCCAGCTCGTTCAGCTCGTTGGCATATTCCCGCAGCCGAGCCTTGGCTTGGGCCAGCGGCTCGAGCAGCCGGTCAGGGGCGTCCGCAAGGCGCGTCATGCTGCTGGGGCTGACCAAACGGGCCAAAGCCCCGCGCAATTGCTCAGCAGATTTCAGTTCACCCAGTTTGCTGCGCACGCCGTTGACGGTTTGGTAGTACGTCCAAAGGCCCCGCAAAGTTCCAGCCAACACCAAACCCAAAACGCAGACCGTAAGGACCACGCCCAAAAGCAGTTTGTGTTGGATGCGCCAGCCGCGAGCCACGCAGGACCTCCTTGTCCGCAGGCAAAATTCCCCTGAAAGCACCGCATTTTCAATCGATGTCAATTTCAGGGCAATGTCCAGCGCAAGAGCCTACCAGAGGCTGCTTTCCAAAGAGGAGGTCAACTTGCCGAAAAATCCCCCCTAAAATCTGCCGCAGGCTGTTGCGCAATTCCCAATCCATTGCCAATTGGAGGTTTGTGGCCAAATTGTTTTTCAAATAACTGTTTTTTCATCCCCACCTCCCACGTGCACTACACCCGTGTACTCCCCATACACCCCAACACGCAGCCATGCACCTGTGCACACCACCTCCAATGCCTCTACAACCACTGCTTGTGCCCACCTTCCGCCCAATGCCCTTCACCCCACCAAGTGTCTCCCAGCCACCACCTGCACACACGCTGTGTACAGGCCATGCTGGGGCAAATTTCCAGAAAAAGTGCGCTTTTTTTTGCCGAGGGGGTTGTTCTAGACTCTCCCCAGTTCGAAGAATTCCGTGACATTTTCACCCGGTGCGTGCGGGTGGTTGCGGTCTTCCTTGAATCCTTTGTATTCCAGCCGGCGTCGGAACCGCCTGCTGGGGGTCAAGGACGGCCCTGTGGAGAGATGACGCATGATGCCCTGTTACAAGCGGGCTTGGGGGACCTTTTGCCCCAATGCCCTGCCTCCGCCCGGAGGTCAAGGCTTCTTTGACATGCTGTCGAGACTACACCCTGATGCGCTTCGAGATTTTCGGTCCGACCGCCGCGTGATGAGCGGGCAAGTTTGCTTGATAAGGGCCACCTAGGCCACCCAAGACACTACCCCGCAACAAACAAACGCGTGACCGCCTGCCGCATGGATGTGGCGGGTGGGGGAAAAGCTGCCATGCCAATGCGTGGCGCGGTTTCCCCAAAGGACCTCATTCCTCAACCCATGGAAGCGATCCAAAATGAGCCGATCTCCTGTCCTGTTCAGAGTTGATGCCGATCCAGAGCAAGGTTACGAACAAGTCTCCCGCTGCCATGTCATCGCCGCAGCCTTGCAACGCCGACGCAGGACCGCCTATTTCCTGTCACGCCTAAACCCCGGCTCCATGATCCTCCCACTCAAGCGTGGGGGCAACGAATTCATGGAAGCCGATGCCGCAATTGGCACCAAAGAAGATCTCGAGGAAACTATCCGCGAAATTCGCCGACTTTCACCCGCCGCCGTGGTGGTTGACTCACCCCATGCGGACGAGGATTACCTGGGCCGTTTGGCCAAGGCCGCACCACTGGTGGTCTCGCTAGACCATCATGCGGCACACCGGTTTCCCAGTCGCTTGGTGGTCAATCCGCTGCTTGGGCCATCCCGCGAATCCTATGACCATGGCGAACGCACCCAACTTCTATTGGGTGAACGCTATGCGCTGGTTCGCAGCGAAATTCGCCGCCTGCGCCCACTCCGCTCCCAAGAGCCTCCAGCTCCATTCCGCGTGGCGGTTGCCATGTCCGAGCACGATCCCGAAGGCTTCACAGCCGAAGTGGTCAAGCTGTTGCTCGAGACGCCCGGCGTCGAAAAGGTCGATGTGGTCGCACGCGCTCACCACAGAGGACTCGATTCCCTGCGCACCCTGGCAGAAGGACCCGGCGCTGGCCGTTTGGAAATAGCCACCGAAACCAGCGAGATGAGCCAGAAGCTGGTTCGTTGCCACGCTGCTGTGACCAGCGGAACCGCATGGTCTCTCGAGTTCGCTTGCATCGGTGTGCGCCAGCTTCTGGTGGTTCAGGATGAGGCGTACTGGCCCACCGCCCGCCGTCTGGAAGAAGAAGGCGCAGCCACTTGCGTGGGGTCGATGGAAAATCTGAAACCCCAAATCTTCAAGCAAGCGGTGGCCGACCTGCTGGCTGATCCAATCGAGCGCCAATCCATGGCTCGATGCGGTCGCAACCTCATCGACGGACGCGGTCCAGACCGCCTCATTCTGGCTTTGGAAGTGCTGTTGCACCCCTATCGCCAAATCCAAACCTTCGCCGAGGCAGCTTAAACTGCCCAGAATTCAACTGAACTCACACCAGCCGGGCCACTAAAAAGGCCCGGCTGGTGCCGTTTATGGCAAGATTATTCTTGTCCCCGGCCCAACAATGCCCGATGCTAGGCCATTGGCAAAAAAGGATGTCCCCGGACAATACGCCGGGTTCACGGAGACACAACATGTTGAAGGCCATGGTTTTGGGGCTGGCTGCAGCCGTTTTCGGGGCCGATCCCTGGGTGACCTATCAGGGGCAAGGAACAGAACGCCCCGGCTCAGGCAAAAAAGTGGTCCTGGTTAGCGGCGACGAAGAATACCGCTCCGAGGAAGCACTGCCCCAACTGGGCCGCATTCTTGCCAAGCATCACGGCTTCAAGTGCGTGGTCCTTTTTGCCATCGATCCCAAAACAGGTGAAATTAACCCCAATGTGAACAACAACATCCCCGGCTTAGAAAACCTGGCAGATGCCGACCTCCTCATCATCGCCACCCGTTTTCGCAACCTGCCACCCGAGCAAATGGCCCACTTCGATGCCTACCTCAAAAAAGGTAAACCAGTCATTGGGTTGCGCACTGCCACCCACGCGTTCAACATGGATGCAAAACACCCCTACGCCCGCTATGGCAATGGCTACCCTGCCGGCGGTTCGGAAAAAGCTTGGGCAGACGGTGGATTCGGCCGCATGGTTTTAGGCGAAAAATGGATCAGCCATCACGGAAACCATGGCTCCGAGGCCACCCGTGGTCGCTTTGCGCCAAATGCTGGCAGTAACCCCATCCTTACCGGTATCCAAGATGGTGCGATTTTTGGCCCAACCGATGTGTATGGCGTGCGATTGCCATTGCCGGGCGATTCCAAACCCCTGCTGCTAGGCGAGATCGTGGCAGGCATGAAGCCTGACGATGTCGCCGCCAAGGGAAAGAGAAATGACCCCATGATGCCGATCGCATGGACCAAAACTTACACCGCCCCGGAAGGTGATAGTAAAGGCCGGGTATTCACCACCACCATGGGCTCCTCGACCGACCTCCTCAACGAGCCTTTTCGTCGACTGCTGGTCAATGCCACCTACTGGGCTGCTGGCCTAGAAGACAAAATCACCCCCGATGCAAGCGTGGCAATTGTTGGCACCTTCAAACCCACCAAGTTCGCTTTCAATGGTCACACCAAAGGGGTCAAGCCTGCTGATTTGGCTGGCTGGGAATAATTTACGGCTGTCAACAAACCTCTCAAAGGAGAAACTCCCATGAAAAATTGGCGCTGGTTCGTCTGTGCTGTTGTCTTGTTTGCCTTGAGTTCCATTGCCAATGCTGCCGAGCATGAACTCTATGTCGGCACCTACACAGGTAAAGCCTCCAAAGGCATTTACAAAATCCGCTTCAATGATGCCACAGGTACCCTCGGCGAGCCTGAGCTCGCCGCCGAAATGGGCAGTCCATCATTTTTGGCAATTGATCCTGTTCGCCGCGTTTTGGTCGCGGTGGGCGAGATTGACCGGCCCAAACTGGGGGGCGGTCTACGCTCGTTCAAAATTGGTGACGGTGGTAAGCTAGTCCCCATCTCTGAGCAGCCCACTGGAGGAGGCGCTCCTTGTCATGTGAACATTCATCCCTCGGGCAAACTGGTCCTGGTTGCCAACTATGGCGGCGGTAGCGTCGCCTCTTTCCCCATCGATGCAGATGGCAAGCTCGGGCCCATTGCCTCCTTTATCCAGCATGAGGGCACCGGCCCCGATAAGGGCCGCCAAGAGAAGGCCC
This sequence comes from uncultured Planctomycetaceae bacterium, assembly GCA_903912515.1. Classification (GTDB taxonomy): domain Bacteria; phylum Planctomycetota; class Planctomycetia; order Gemmatales; family Gemmataceae; genus UBA6894. The sequence goes on along the minus strand of CAIWHS010000627.1, from coordinate 10,612 downwards.
ACGCTCACTCCATCAATGTCGATCCAACTGGCCAATACGCTCTGGCAGCCGATCTCGGCACCGACCGCGTTTATGTCTATAAAATCGATACCAACACCGCGAAACTCACACCTGCGGGCGAGGCTAAAATCGCTCCCGGCAGCGGCCCAAGGCATCTCTGTTTCGACCCCGATGGCAAAACAGCCCGCGTGATCAACGAGCTGAAAAACACCATCACCAGCATGAAATGGTATGCCTCAACCGGCAAACTGGAGACTTTCGACACCACCAGTACCCTGCCCGAAGACTTCAAAGGCGAAAGCTACACCGCAGAGGTGGTGGCACACCCCACAGGCAAATTTGTCTACGGTTCCAACCGCCGCCACGACAGTATCGCCTCCCTCTCCGTCGGGGATAGCGGAAAATTGAAATTGACCGGTTTTGCCAAAGAAGGGGTCAAAGAGCCCCGCAACTTTATAGTCGATCCAACCGGCAAGTGGCTGCTTGTGGGCAGCCAAAACGGTGACACCATCGTGGTGTTCCCAATCGACCACAACACCGGAATTCCCGGCCCTGCCGGGGTCTCCACCAAGGTGCCCAGCCCTGTCTGCCTGCGCCTCCTCTCCATTGGCAGGTAATTGTGGTTCACCATCAACAAAACCAAAACGGAATTTAATGGTGCCTACCACAGGTTTTGGCTTGATTTTGTTATCGGCCAGTATTTTCTTATTGCCCGCCGCCTACATGTTTTGGCGCATCAAAACTTTGGGATTTTAAGCCATGGCATTACTTGCAGCGCTTTTCGTCTTGGCCCAATCAGCCGATGACACAACAATCTCATGGCAATTGCAAAGCCGGTCAACCGATGGCAAACCCGCTTTGACCACCGCCAACTGGGATCCAAAAAAATCCGCTGTCATAGTTTGCGACATGTGGGATTTGCACCACTGCCTCAATGCGGTGCGCCGTGAAAAAGAAATGGCACCCAGGGCCAATGATTTCCTCAAGGTGGCACGCGCCAAAGGCATGCTCATCATCCACGCCCCCAGCGATTGCATGAAACCCTATGAGGGCACACCCGGTCGCCTGCGCGCTAAGAATGCTCCCAAAGCAGCAACCCTTCCCGTTGATATTGGCCAGTGGTGTTCCAAAATCCCGGCCGAAGAGCGAAGTAAATACCCCATCGATCAGACTGATGGTGGCGAGGACGATGATCCCGCAGAGCATGCCCGCTGGGCGACTGAGCTGAAGGCCAAGGGCCTCAATCCACGGGCGCCCTGGACTCGCCAAATCGACACGCTCGCGATCGACCAAGAAAAAGATGCCATCACCGATTCAGGCGTTGAAGTCTGGAATCTGCTCGAATCCAGGGGTATCGACCAGGTGCTCCTACTGGGTGTGCATGTGAACATGTGTGTCGCTGGCCGCCCATTCGGCCTGCGCCAAATGGCCAAAAACGGCAAAAAGGTGGCCTTGGTGCGCGACCTCACCGACAGCATGTACAACCCCGGCTGCTGGCCGCATGTCACTCACCAGCAGGGAACCGCCATTTTCATCGACCACCTCGAGAAGCATGTCTGCCCAACGGTCACCTCAGATCAACTGCTGGGTGGTCAACCCTTCGCCTTCAAGCCAGTGACTGGCGACTGAGTTTGGGGCTGAACTCAAGCAACCCAAGAAGCCTAAAAAATCAAAGCGCCCAACATCTGGAAAACGATATATAAAAGAAGAAAAGCTACCCATAAAATCAAAATTATAGCGAACGGTGAACCTGCCATTGCCACCGATCGAATCACTTCACCCACCACAATTGCTCCTCCACCCTCGCCCAAAATGGATCGGCACAAAAAAGGCTCCTTCCGCCAAAACCGCCGATGCACAGCCTGCAGCACCCATCCACCAACGGCCACAACAGGCATCAAAACCAACCCAAAAACCGAATCAATCAACCCCACAATCAACAGGGACATAAACACACAAATGCCGCAGGTGATGGAGGCCCCCTTGAAAATACGCCAAGGTAACGAACCCTTTGGACTCGCTTTCTCCCTCGCCTTTTTCAACAGTTCTTTCGGCACAGGCGGGGCAGCCGTAGGCGGTTCCGGGGTTTGAAAGGCAGTACGGCACCACGGGCAAACCAGTTCCTCCCCAGGCGCCACCTTGCCCAGCAGCGGCTGGCAACAGGCCGGGCAGGGAAATGCCAGCCTAATTTTCCCCGCAGGCTTGAAGGGCCAAACCACCGCATAGGCCGAATCCATGAATCGTGTAAAACGGCTTAATTTTGGCTGATTGAAACCCAGTTCGCCCTGATCATTGCCCGCTAACGACGGCTCGCTGCCCCCAATAGCCTGAATAATCCAGCGTAAAAACCGAAACCCATTGGTGACAAACACAAACACCAAAACAATGGCGCAAGTAAAGAAGACGAAACTCAACGGCTGAATCCTCCCCAAATTCCATTTCCCACAACCATCCTAAGCCAATCGTCAACCTTTCCAACAAACTCCTCTAGCTGCTACACCTGCTCCATTCTCTTCAATCGCTATTGCCGGTTCCACCGACCTTGCCACGCGTGCCATTGGTACCGATTGGTCATGGTTAAAACCGCCTGGCACAACCAGTTACTCCTGCTTTAAGCCAAGCAGGCAGACACAAAGGGGTAAAGTAGAGAAGATCGTTAATTCCAGCAATCTGGGCGTTTCTTCCTGCTCCGGTGAGGTTCCCATGCATCGTGATCTGCGCGGCTGGCGGGTGTTGCTAACTGGTGCCTCTCAGGGGATCGGTGAGGCTTTGGCTTTGGAGCTGGCAAAATCAGGTGCCCGCCTAGCCTTGACCGCCCGCTCGGAAGATAAGCTCGATGCGGTTGTTCAAGCGGTTCGCATTGCCGGGGGAGAGGCTCACCCCTTCCCTGCCGACTTGACTCATGAAGAAGAACGCAAATCCATGCTGGCCTGTGCCTCCCAAACCTTGGGTGGATTGGACGGTATAATTAACAACGCCGGCCTTGGCTCTTGGAACCATTTCGCCGATGGAACCGAGGAAGGCTTCAGGGAAATGATGGAAATCAATTTCTTCGCCCCAGCCGAATTGATGCGCGATGCGATACCCCTGCTAATGAAGGGCTATAAGCCCGCCATCATGAATGTTTCCAGCCGCTGCGGTCGCTGTGCATTGCCCTCCTGGACCGAATACTCCGCTTCCAAAGCCGCCCTAGTGGGCCTTACCGAAAGTTTACGAACCGAGTATGCCCGCTTTGGCATCGATGTCCTAATGGCTCTCCCAGGAAAAACCGCCACAGACTTTTTGAGCAACTGTCGCCTCGCTTCGGGCAAGGCTCAGCTCAAATTCGAGGAAGGCATGGCCCCCGCCACTGTGGCCAAGGCTATTATCAGCGCCTTGGTTCGCAATAAGAGGGAAAGCTGGATAGGTCGCGACAGCTACTGGATGCTCATGATCCAGCGCTTCATGCCCGGCCTCATCCGTCGCAAACTGGCTTCCAAGGTGCGCGAACTGTATGCGCCTGCCGCCTGATCGACCCTAAAACAAACACTCAACCAGGCCCAGGAGCCCAACCCCATGTGCGGCATCGCGGGAATGATCGATCTGTCCGGACTGCGTCGCCCCGTCGAGCAGGCGCGGGTTCGCGCCATGGCACAAGCCATAGTTCATCGCGGTCCCGATGAGGACGGCTTTTTCTTTGCCCCAGGTATCGGCTTCGCTAACCGACGCCTGAGCATCGTTGGCTTGGCCGATGGCAAACAGCCTTTGGCAAACGAGGACAACACGGTCCATTCCGTGTTCAACGGCGAATTTTATGATTACCCCGAGCTAAAGGCCGAACTCGAGGGCCGTGGCCACACCTTTCGAACGCACTGCGATACCGAACTCATCCCCCACCTCTGGGAAGACTACCAAGATAATTTGGTTGATCGCCTCAAGGGCCAATTCGCCTTCGCGGTTTTCGACAGCCGCAATAACCGCGTGGTTCTGGCCCGCGATCATTTCGGCATTTGCCCGCTCTACTGGGCCCGTGTCCGCCATGGCGACGGCGAATGGCTCCTTTTTGGTAGCGAAATCAAGGCGATACTTGCCTCAGGCATGATCACCCCAAGACCGGACAAGCGCGGTATCAGTGGCTTCTTCACCTTCTTCAGCATGCCCGGCCCCTTGTCCTGCTTCGAGAACATCCATTCACTCAGGCCCGGACAAATTCTCGATATTCGCCTGCCCGACAATCGCCCTGCAATAGTCGACCGCCGGTCTTATTACGATCTGGAATACCCCGAGCAGGGTAAGGAGCGCATCGGCTCCATCCCCGATCTGGCCGACGAATTCGAGAAGGTGCTCTACGCCTCGGTTGAGCGCCGCCTCCGCGCCGATGTTCCCGTGGTCAGCTACCTTTCAGGCGGAGTCGATTCAGGCATCGTGGTGGCGATGGCCAGCAAAGCCATGGGCCGCCCCATACCCTCTTTCACCATCCGCATCACCGATCCCGCCCTCGACGAAACCAGCCGGGCCATGGAAACAGCCCGCCATGTGGGCTGCGATCCGTTTGTGGTCGATTTCGGCCCCAACGAGGCCATGAACACTTACCCTCAGTTGGTCACAGCCGCCGAAAGCCCGGTGATCGACACCTCATGCGCTGCATTGCTGATGCTCTCCAAGGCCGTCCACGACCGCGGCTACAAAGTTGTGCTCACGGGCGAAGGTTCTGATGAATGGCTGGCCGGCTACCCCTGGCACAAGATTCACAAGATGACTCGCTTCATGGATTTGCTGCCAGGCATGCCCCTGTCTCACAAGCTGCGAGATGCCGCCATGATTCTGGGCGGCGGGCCCCGTTACCCGGCCAGCCAACGCGCCAGCATCCGCCAAAGTGTCGGTGGCCATAACGGTTGGCTCGATTTCTACGGCATCGTTGGCTTGTCAAAACTTCGACTGTTCGCTCCCGACATGCTCGAATTGGCGCTCGACCATAATCCGTACCAAGATCTCGAACTGCCCACCGCCAAGATGAACACCTACCACCCACTCAACCGGGAACTTTACCTGTCCGGTCGTGCTCACTTGGTAGGGTTGCTCCTCAACGCCAAGGGCGATCGCATCGCCATGCACAACTCTGTCGAGGCCCGGTACCCTTTTCTCGACGAGCAAGTTTTCCGCTTCATTGCGGACATTCATCCCAAATACAAGCTGCGCCGAACCACCGAGAAATACCTTCTTCGCGTCATGGCCGAACGCTGGCTTCCCAAAAATATCGCCTGGCGCCAAAAGGCCATGTTCCGCGCCCCGTTCGATTCGCTTTATCTCGAAAATGCTCCGCCTTTTGTTGAACAGCTTCTTTCTGAAGAATCCATCAAAAAATCGGGTTACTTCGAGCACACTAAGGTTCAACATTGGCGTGAAAAGTACAAATCCTTGGGCAGATTTAATCCCGCTAGGCTATCTGTAGAAATGGGGCTGATTGGGGTAGTTTCTACCCAGCTTTGGCACCACACCTACATCAACGCTTCCCTATGTGAACTGCCCGGCTGGCAAGCACCCAAGATTGCCTAAATTATCAAACAACCTATCTTTCCGGACGGGCGCAACCTGCGCCCATAACACTCTTTTCGCTACTGGTAACCATTTCTAAACCCCCTTGGCGTTGCCCGGGGGGGGGGTGTCTTGTGTTATAATGTTCATTCATGTCATACGCACTCACCACCCTCTGGCACGAGCGGCAACGCTACCTCACCGCAATCTTGGCGGTGGCGTTTTGCGCCCTGCTTGGCTCTGTTCAGTTCGGTTTATTGCTAGGTTTGTTCTCCATAACTAGCATGCCGGTCGATAACAGTAGGGCCGATATATGGTTAGGGGCGCCCAAAGTACTGGGCGTCGACCTTGGCAGGCCCATCCGTGAAAGCCAGGCGCTGGCCCGTTTGGCTAGCCATCCCGATATCGAACGGGTCGAGGGTTTCCTCCAAGGCTTTTCATATTGGGCCCGCAAAGACGGTGGCCAGGAGTTGTGCATGGTGGTGGGCAGCCGATTGGAACCAGGATCGATGGGGCGAAATACCGCTCTCGAACGCTACCCTGAGTTGGCTGAAGCGCTCACCGAACCAGGTACCGTCGTTTTCGATGAATCCGACAAAGAAAAGCTAGGCGTGCAAAAAGCTGGCGATGAGGCCGAAGTGGCCGGCTCCCGTGTCCGTGTTGTCGGTTTCGTGAAGGGGGCCAAGGGCTTGGCTGCCCCGTTCGTCTTCTGCTCACTCACCACAGCGCGCCCGTTGCTGCGCTGCTTCCCAGGCCAAATCACTTACGCTCTGGGTAAGGTGAAAAAAGGCGCCTCACCCGAAGATGTGGTTGCTTCCTTACGCCGTCAATACGCCCCTGCACCACCGAAAGCCGATCCATTGGCTTCCAAAGACATGGGCGCCCTCTCCATCCAAACTGAATCCCAAAAAGAGGCAGCCGAAGAGAACGCCTTGGGCCAAGACTCTCAAGCTGAGCTATCCATTTTCACAAGTGCCGAGTTTTCCCGTCGCACCCGTGTTCACTGGCTCACCAAAACCAAGGGTGGCTTCGCCCTCGGCTACGCAGCCGTTCTGGGCCTCATGGTAGGCGCTGTGGTCACCAGCCAAACGCTCTACTCCGCCACCGCTGCCTCCATCAAAGAGTTCGCCGTACTCAAGGCCATGGGCATTCCCCGCTGGCGGGTCAGCCTGCATGTGATGACCCTTGCCGCCTGGGTGGGCATCATTGGCATCGTCGTAGCAATTCCCGCCGTCTTCAGCCTCGCAGCAGTTGCCGAGATGTGGGGCGTGCAAATGAAACTGGAAGCTTGGTTGTTGATCACCGTCTCGGTGGTCACCCTGTTTATGGCCATTGGCGCCGGGCTGTTCGCCCTGCGCTCGCTGCGCGGCGTGGAGCCAGCGCTGCTGTTGCGGTAGAAGCCGGGGAGGGTTGCCAGCTTGATTCAGGAAGGTACCGCATTCTCGGAACGCGTTTGGGGATCAGACCCTATTCTTCAGGGTTTGCATCTGGTCCGCGCCTTTGGCGATGGCGGCGCACTCTCGCGCGCAGTCGATGATGTATCCCTCGAGGTGCACCGCGGCCAGTTCGTTCTAATGATGGGGCCTTCCGGCTCTGGCAAAAGCACACTGCTTGCCATGCTCTCTGGCCTGTTGCGGCCAGATGAAGGCCGTGTTGTATGCATGGGCGAGGACATTTGGTCCCTCAACGACAAAGAACGCGAGCAGTTCCGCCTCGATCATTGCGGCTTTGTTTTCCAAGGTTACAACCTCTTCCCATCACTCACAGCACGCGAGCAAATTGAGCTGGTCGCCCGCTGGGGTCAGGGAGCAACCAGCGCCGAGGCCCGCGACATGGCCGATGCCCTGTTGATCAGGCTCAACCTCATCGACAAGGCCCACCTCAGGCCCCCGCAACTATCAGGCGGCGAGAAACAGCGTGTGGCCATCGGACGCGCCCTCGTCAAGGCTCCCGACTTGCTGTTCGCCGACGAACCCACCAGCGCCCTCGACTGGGCCCATGGCGAAGAAGTCGTCAAAATGCTCCGCGAGCTTGCCAAAGACAACGGCACCACCGTCGTCTGCGTCACCCACGATCACCGCCTTGTCCCCTTTGCCGATCGTCTTATCGACTTGGAAGATGGCCGTCTGAAACGCCAAAGCTACGGCTTCCATGGCGTTACCGATCAAATCGGCCATCCAATGCAAGAACCCGGCGAAATCCAGCCTGCCATTCCCGCCAAGCCCACCCTCCGTTTCAGGGCCACTCCATGAGCACTTCCACATCCACCCAGAGCCCAGGCACCCAAGTGGCCTCGCCTGCCCCCAACCACATGCACACAGGTTCAGCGCGGGTCGTCCGCCGAACCCAGCGCAACCCGGCACCGTTGTTGGGATTGCTGCTCATTGTGGGTGTGCTGGCCAGCATTTTGGGATTGGCCTACCTCATCAAACCCGCTGAGTTCAAGCGCGTTGTCGGCAATCTGGGCAAACGCATCTCAGGCGAGGCCAAGCCAGGCGGGGCCGAGCTTTCTGACCTGCCCATGAACCGCACTTTTTGCATCGCCCATGTAGATTCAGAGCACGGCTTGGCTCCGCTCTACCCTCTCCAGCCTGGCCGCGTGAAGCAAGTCTTGGTCGATGAAGGTCAAAAGGTTGCCAAAGACCAAATCCTTTTCACCCTCGACGACCGCATTGCCAAAGCTCAAGTCGAAGAGGCACAAGCCGCTGTCGCCGCCAGCAAAGCCCAATGGGATAACGCCAAGCAGCTGGAAAGCCAGCACAGCGAGAAAATCGCCGGCCAAAGGAAAGTCGTCGAAGGCAGAAAAGCCTTGGCCGATGCCGCTCGCCGCATGTTCGAAAATCTTCAGTCCTCGTCAATCGCCCCCACCAAAGACCAGGTCTTCTCAGCCCAAATGCAAGCCGAGGCCGCACAAGCCGAGGTGGATGCCCGAAAAATTGAGCTGGAAGCCCTTAAAAACCTGAACCCCACTTTTCAGGTTTCCCAGGCCGAAAGCGACCACAAAGCCAAGTTGGCCCAGTTGCAAAAAGCCAATGTCGCGCTCGACGAAATGCTCGTTCGCGCCCCCGCCAATGGCACCATCCTCCGCCTCAATATTCAGGCCGGTGAATCGCTTGGGCCAAATCCACGCCAGCCTGCCATCCAGTTCCTGCCTTTGGGTAAGCAGGTTGTGCGGGCAGAAGTGGAACAGGAATTTGCTGCTGCAGTTCGCGTGGGTCAAAAGGCTATCATTTACGATGATGCCCGCAGCCGCCGCGATTCTCCTCTGGCCACAGGCAAAGTGCTTACTGTTTCCAACTGGTACAGCCCCCGCCGCTCCATGGTGATGGAACCCTTGCAGTACAATGATATCCGTACCCTGGAGTGCCTTATCGAGGTTGACCCGGCTACCGCAGACTCAAACACCGACAACATCCTTCGCATGGGTCAGCGTGTGCGTGTTGAGCTCGAAACCAAAGACACCAAGCCAAAAGCAATTCCTGCGTCTTCCAATGGCTCCCCTTCGAAAGCACCGCCCGCTGTAGGTACCTCCCAGCCCCTTCAATCCAAGGCGACCGGATCCTGAACACCTCCCCGTATATTTGCAATCCTCGCCAGGTTTCCACAGGAACCCTGGCGATGCTGTTTGTATCATCCATATTGACCTGTGCTGGCTGCACCGATCATTTGCCAACCAAAGCTTCCATCACACCTGCTTCTGATCCCTCACAAAAACTGCCCACACCGCCGACTACGCCAGCGCAACCTGCCGGCACCAAACCCCCTCCAGAAGAAGTTTTTGCCGCCGATAAATCCACCTCGGCGGAAGAACCCGAAGCCCGCAAATTTCTCGAGAATCCCGTTGCTTGGCTTAAAGGCTGCCTTAAGCGCCAAGAAGATGTCAAAGGCTACACCTGTCATTTCACCAGAAAAGAGCGCCCCAAAGGCCAAAAACACCTGCATGTGGGAACCATGCAGGTCGAATACCGAGACAAACCGTTCGCAGTTCGCATGCGCCTGATCAAGGGGGGCAGCCGCCTCGCACGCGAAGTACTCTTTGTCGAGGGTGAAAACAAAAACCAAATGGTCATTCTGCCTTCAGGCGTTTTGGCATGGGGCGGCTTGGCTTACCGCAATCCACTCGACCCAGAAGTGATGGACGGTCACCGTAACCCCATCACCTCCTTTGGTTTGCGCCAAACCCTCGAACGCTCCGTGGCCGATTGGGAAAAACTCGAAAAAGAAGGCCCCCTTCAGGTTCGATGGCTGGGCCTGCAAAAAACACCAGAACTCGATGGCAAAACCTGCCAAGTGCTTCTCCGCGAAGGCGCATCCGACCCCGATGACCCCGTCATTCGAGCCGAAACCATCTGGATCGACCCAAAAACAGGCCAACTTGTCGGCAATCGCCTGATCGATGCCCAAGGGGCTATTGTGGCCGAATACTGGTACAACAAGCTGGAAAATAACCCGACTTTCCCACCCGACCGCTTCAAAACTTCCAGCCTGAAATAACCTAAAACCAATTCGCCCAAACCCTTTGCTGCTTACACCTAGCCGCCTCAATCATCTATAATCCCACCTTGCAAATGATTTGCCCGGAGCATTGAAGCACATGCCTTTTGCCAAGGTTGAGACTCAGGTCGATTTCCCGGCCCTCGAAAGGGCCATCCTCGATATTTGGCAGAAGGAAAACACCTTCGAGCGGCTGGTCCAGCGCAATGCCGATGGGAACCGCTGGTCATTTCTCGATGGCCCCATCACCGCCAACAACCCAATGGGTGTCCATCACGCCTGGGGCCGCACCTACAAAGATGCCTTCCAGCGCCACCACGCCATGAAGGGCCACAAACTCCGCTATCAAAACGGCTTCGATTGCCAGGGCCTTTGGGTCGAAGTCGAAGTCGAAAAAGAACTCGGCCTCAAAAGCAAAAAAGATATCGAGAACCTTGTCCCAGGCGACTCCTTCGCTTCCATCGATCAATTCGTCAATCTGTGCAAGGCACGCGTCGACAAATTTGCCCGGGTCCAAACAGATCAAAGTGTTCGGCTCGGTTACTGGATGGATTGGGACAAACCAGAAGACTGGGACAAACCAGCCGATGACCGCCGCAGCTAT
>CAIWHS010000626.1 GCA_903912515.1 uncultured Planctomycetaceae bacterium | reverse complement strand
CTAACCAATTGAGCTACATCCCCGTACAAGCCCATTCTTACCACGCATTCGCCGTTTGGACAAGCGGGGCGATTGTTTTTTCACACCCGTTTTGGACATACCAAGGCCAATCTGGCCAGAAAACCGTTCCCCATGGCACCAACAACCCATTTCATCACCAAAACTGGGTCAACTCAGGTAGTTTGATCTCATGGTTTTCTTTTTAACTTTCTTTTGCGGAGCCCCCCCATGAGCCAAGATACCCCTTCCCCCCCTCCTCAGAAAAAGGGCCTTGGTTGGGGATTTGGCTTTTCTTTACTGCTCAACGGCCTTCTTTTGGGGGCAGGCGGGGTATTGGTCGCCCTGTTCTGGCTACTTCAACCTGTCTGGTCCGGGTTATTCCCAACTAGCCAGCTGATCGAGCGTACCAGGCCCGGTTCCGGAACGGCCAAACCCGGCATCGCCGTAATCCACATCAGCGGCATGCTCATTGAAGGCGCCCTCGACTATACCTACAGGCAGATTGAACAGGCTGCGGCAGATCCCAACATCGAGGCCGTGGTACTGCGCGTCAACAGCCCCGGCGGCACCATGACCAGCTCCGATGAACTGCACCGCCGCATCAGCCTCCTGCTCTCAGGCCAACCAGACCGCAATCGTGCCCCCAAGAAGGCTCTTATTGCCTCCTTCGGCGCACTCGCCGCTAGCGGTGCTTATTACCTCGCCATGCCCGCCTCTGAAATTGTTATCGACCGCGTCGGAATCACCGGCAGCATAGGCGTGTTCGCCTCGTTACCCACCGTGGAAGAACTGGCAAAACGCAACGGCTTCGCCATGCAAACTATCAAACAGGGTGAAATCAAGGACAGCGGCTCCCCCTTCAAGCAGCTTTCAACCAAAGAACGACAGGTCTGGCAAGATCTTATCGACACCTCTTATGTACGATTTGTCGATGTGGTGGAAAAAGGCCGTGGAAACCGTCTGAAAAAAGGTCTGCTGGAAAGATTCGACCTCAAACCAGTCAACGCTGGACCGCCAGACTCGCCTGAAAAAGCGGCTCCCTACCAGCGATACCTCGCTGACGGCGGCATCTACACCACCCAGCGTGCCCTCGAACTCGGCTTGGTCGACCAGATTGGCGACCTCGATGTCGCCATCCAAAAAGCCCGCGACGTGGCAGGACTCGACGCCACTCGCAAAGTGATCGAATATGACAGACCCCGCGCCCCTGCCGAATGGGCCCTCGGTGTCCAGGCGCCATGGGGCAACTCACCCGCCGCCCTGGCAGATGCCCTCACCCCACGCGTTTGGGCCATGGCACCAGGAATGGAAACTGCCGCACTGTTAACAATCTTGGGTAGAACCGGTGGTTTTAGCGGTCCGTGAAAAGGCCCTCGGGCAATGCGGCTGATTCAGCAAGCGGCTTCACACCTACCACCTCGGCCAATATGGCCCCAAACGCCAGCACATTCACCTTCCCACCCCGTTCACCGGGAACCACACCCTTGCCTGTCACAAGCAGGGGCACATGGGTGTCGTAACGATAAGGGGTTCCGTGCGAGGTTCCTGTCGCACCAGCGGTTGTTCCCACCAGACAGCCGGGAGCCAAAACCACTAGCAAATCACCAGATGAATCCTGGCGGTAAGACTGCTGCACCATCAAATCGATGCCATCCGGGTTGCTCAGCCCCTCCAATCGGGCTCTGGTATACACCCTTGCGATCCCCTTCTGCTTCTCCAGCCATTCACGCGCCGCTTGAGCCGCGGTGGGAACATCAACATTCACCTTTTTGAAGGTGCCCGGGTTGATATACATATTCTCATCCATCGTCCCAAAAAACGGCTGGTCCTTGGCCTCCAGCTTAAATTTCTCCCTCAAATGGCTGCACAATTCCTTGAACAATGTTGTCCCATCAATGCGTACTGCCGACGAATCACCCCTGGCCTTGGCAACCTCAGGCAGCGGGCACACCCCATGGTCGGCCGACAAGACCGCAATCCAATTGTCGGCCCCCACTTTTTGGTCCAACTCGCTGAACAGCCGGGCTAAAATCAAGTCCGACCGCAACAGGGTGTCCAACACTTCCTGGCTATCCGGACCATAGCAATGGCCCACCACATCATTGGCAGAAAAGCTGACCTCCAGAAAATCCACCACGCCCCGCTGGCCAAGCTTCTCTTCACTAATCGCCCGAATGGCGATATCTGCCAAAACCTCGTTGGACATAGGAGAGTTGTACAGAGCGTTGTAATAAGTTTTGTCGGGCTTACCATTGGCAGATAGTGTTGGAAACGGATGCGGAAACGCCCGGCCCTGCTTGCGCTCAATACCCAAACCTTCGCCAGCCACATCATCCGGGCCGGCAAGCTTGGCATAATCCAAATCCGCTCGCAGCTTATTCCATGTGGTGTTAAACCACTTGTCTGCAGGCCGCGCCTTGTTGAACTCATCAACCCAAGGCGCAACCGCGTCACGGTAATAGGTGGATGTGCCAAAAAGGCCGGTGGTGCTGTCCCAATAATAAACACAGTCACCCAGCTTGCCGCAAGGAAGAACACAACCCCTGTCCTTCAATGAAAATCCAGCCACCCGCGACTGCGGCGATTGTTGCTTCAAAAGATCGCTAACTGTTGGAATTAACAACCTCTCCGGACTGCCACCACCCACCCGCTTCGTGCCTTGGCTACTAGTGGGCGGGGGCGCAGGCGGGATGTTTTTTTGCCGTTCGGTGGTGGCACAATATATTTCGCTACCGGTCACCCGATCGCGCCAGTCATTGCCCATGATCCCATGAACACGCGGCGGACAACCAGTCCCCAGGCTCGCATGCCCCGGTCCTGTCACCGTGAAGGCATAAGGATAATGTGCTTCCTGATACCAAGCCCCTTTGTCTAAAAATCGGTTGAAACCACCGGGCCCAAACAGGTCCTTGTAACGCATCAAATAATCGGCCCGCAGTTGGTCAAACACCAACATCACCGCCAGCTTGGCCCGTGGCTTGGCTACGGCTTTTTCCTGTGCGTTGGTTTGGGCGAACAAAGCGCCAATTGCAAACAATGCCAAAGCTTTTCGAAGCATGGTCGGTTCCGTCGAAGGGAAGCCATAGGCGGGATAAGCCCCCCGGCTATACCGGAAGACCGTCTGACAATTTTAGTTGAATTCACAAGTCCATACATGAAGACTTAACGAATATCCCGTTCAAAATCGGTTAGTTTGCCTTCACCGCTGCAAGCACACCACAATGCACCGCCGTGGGCGGCGTGGTCGATGTGGGTACAAAACCCGCGGCTCGTAGCATCCCGCGATATTCCGCCCGACTGTAAGCGCGCCCCTCAGTAAGGCTGAAAAGGGCAGCAGAATAGAGCGATTCCGCAAGCGGCCCATCCAGCGCATCGTTCAAAAACACATCATGAATGAACACCCTACCCCCCTGGGGCAGGGCCTCATGGCACTTGCTAAGAATCTCGTGGTTAGTGGCCAAATCCCAGTCATGCAAAATATTCGACAACAAAATACTTTCGGTCTTCGGATAAGCCTGGAAAAGATCGCCCGCCACCCTGTCCACACGGTCTGCCCCGGGCTCCCCCTCTAACAATTCCTGCGCTGTTTCCAACACCGAAGGCCGATCCAGCAGGGTCACACGCAATCCCGGATTGGCCCGAGCCAATGCCACCGCATAAATCCCCGATCCGCCCCCAAGGTCCAGCAAGGTCTTCACGCCGTCCAAAGGTAACACTGAGGCCAACGCTGGGGCGCAAATCGCCGCCCTGCCTGAAAGCGCCAAAGTCAGCCGCTTAGCCGAACCGGCATCCTCCATCGCGCTCTCCATTCCCTCACGAAAAATAAACGCCCGACCCTCACCCTCACGGTTGTCATCCGGTGTGTCCCGTTTCAGCCGCTCTAGCAATTGACGCACACCGGGAAGCTGATTAGTTAATCCAACATATCCCGTTATATCATATGTGTATCCTGGCACCAAAAACCGGCCGAGCTCCGTTAATCTCAATTCCGCCCCCGGCTGGCCCTGCACCAAATGCATGGCCCTCAAGGCGCAAAATAGCACCGTGAACGGCCTGTGCCCCAAGCCCAGCTCCATCCGCAATTGTTCTTCCGTGGCCGGTTCTTTGCCAAGACGGGCAAAAACACCCAATTCTTGGGCGCAAGCCAGCAATTCCGTCTGAAAATTGCCGCGCACTAGGTCGAAAACAGGTGTTGGATCGACCGAAGGGGCAAGATGGGGCAGCATGATCGGTTCCGGGAAAGGGTATCGCATGGCGGCATTCGTTCGGAACGCCTACTCTGAATCCTTACAGATCTGAGGGCCCGAAGACAGGGGGCAAGCCTTTGGGGAACATAGGAAAAAAGGCGGTCGTGCTGCTAAGTGGTGGGCTGGATTCCAGCACAGTGCTTGCCATAGCCAGTAATCAGGGGTTCAACTGCCACGCCCTAACCGTGGCCTATGGCCAGCGCCACGAGGTTGAACTCGACGCCGCCGCCCGGGTTGCCGCCCATTTAGGGGCCGTTGAGCACCGGGTCGTGCGGGTCGATCTCGGCAGCTTTGGTGGCAGTTCACTCACGGCAGACATGCCTGTGCCCCTCGACCGGGCACACGATCAAATGACCGACATCCCCAACACCTATGTTCCCGCACGCAACACGGTGTTTTTGTCGCTGGCGCTGGCATGGGCCGAGACTCTGGGTTGTTTCGACCTGTTCGCGGGCATGAACGCTATTGACTACTCCGGTTACCCCGACTGCCGGCCCGAATTTTTGCGCGCCTTCGAACAAACTGCCAATCTGGCGACCAAAGCAGGCGTGGAAGGGCAGGGGCATTTCCGGGTGCATGCGCCGCTTTTGCGTCTCGACAAGGCTGAAATTGTCCGCCTGGCCATGGCCTTGGGTGTGGATTTAGCGCTCACCCACAGTTGCTATGCGCCCTTGGTAGGGGCCAAGCCCTGCGGCCGCTGTGACAGTTGCCAATTACGCCTGAAAGGTTTCCGCGAGGCGGGCCAAACCGACCCGCTCCAATACAGCTCATGAAAATCGCCGAGGTTTTTCATTCGATACAGGGGGAGGGGTTGCTGGCAGGCATCCCCTCGGTGTTTGTGCGCACCTCGGGCTGCAATCTCCGTTGCTGGTTTTGTGACACTCCCTACTCATCTTGGGAGCCCGAGGGTGAAAAACTCGACCCCGCCGAAATCCTGCAGCAGGTTTTGGATATCGACTGCAAACATGTGGTCATCACCGGCGGCGAGCCAATGCTTTGGCCCAGCCTAGTTGAATTGGTGGATGGCCTGCGCCGGGCTGGTCGCCATGTGACGGTTGAAACCGCAGGCACCCTCGATGTGCCGCTCGTTTGTGATTTGGCTAGCATCAGCCCCAAACTCGCCAGCAGCACGCCCACCACCCAAGAAAACGGCCGTTTCGCCCTCATGCACGAGCAGGCCCGCTGGCGTCCCGAAGTGATTGGCAAACTGATGGATCGCCAACCCTACCAGCTCAAGTTTGTCGCCCACCAGCTTTCAGACTTGGCCGAAATCGAATCCATGCTTACCCAGCTTCCCCCCATCCAGCCCGACCGCATTCTCCTCATGCCCCAAGGCACCACCCCAAGCGAACTCTCCTCCCGTGCCTCCTGGGTTGCCAACGCCTGCCTACAACGCGGCTGGCGCTACGCCCCCCGCCTGCACATCGACCTTTACGGCAACACCAGGGGTACATGAAAGGACCATGAGCGGGCCCCAAGAAAAGCTGGCCGCTACAAGTCCTGCTTGAACCAGCCCCTGCGTTGTCGTATCTTCTACGCACCCTCTCGCACCACCTATTATTTCAGACCCGGAGTACCGGCACATGTTCCGCTTTTGGCATAAGCCATTGGGTATCCCCGTAGCTATAGGCTCAGGTTTGGCACTTTTCATTGGCTATGCCTCTGTGCAAGCCGATGGCAAACCCCAGCTCAAAAGCCCTACCGAAATCGACCAGATGCTCCTGGCCGAAATCAAAGATCGGGCCGAGGTCGAACCCAATCTCACCCACCTCAGCGATGTTATCGGCGCCCGCATGACAGGCAGCGAGAATCTCAAGAAAGCCAACCAATGGGCCTCTGAAAAATTCAAGGCATACGGCCTGGAAAATGTAAAGCTTGAGCCATGGGAAATCCCCGCCGCCTGGGAACGCGGCCTCTGCAAAATGAAACTCGTTTCCCCAGATAATGGCCGAGACATCCATGCCGCCGCCCGCGCTTGGACCCCCGGAACCAAGGGTAAAATCACCGGCCCCGTGATGCTGGTGCAGGCTACCAAGGCCGAGGAACTTAAAGCCTTCGAAGGCAAACTGAAAAACGCCATCATCATGCTCAGCAAACCCACTGAAATCACGCCCATCACCGAAATTGGTAAACCCAAGGCCCCCAAAGGCCCCGCAGCCAGCGGTGGAGGTGCTAGTAAGGCCGCCCAGCTCCCAAATGGTAAGGAAGCTAACCCACCCGTAACTGACACACCCAAAGCCCCAACCCCTGCCCCTTCAGCAGCAACCCCCGCCAAACCTCCTGAAACTGCAACGCCCCCAGCAGCCGGCGGGCCCGGACGACGCGGCCCCTTTCAAGGAGGTGGCATGGGCCTGCGCCAGCAAATCACCGAAATGGCCCAAAAAGAAGGCGCCGCTTGCATCCTCACCGATTCAGGCAAACCCCACGGCTTACTCAACATGACCGGCAACTGGCGCAGCCCCGACCGAGCCGATGCCAACGAGCCTCTCCCCGGCGTGTTCATCACCCACGATCATTACGCCATGCTTTATCGCCTTGCTAACCGCAAGGATTCTCCCCCGCCCATGGTGGAGGTTGAAATCGTTTCAAAAATCATCCCCGGGCCCATCACTGTTTTCAACACAGTTGGCGAGATTAAAGGTACTGAAAAACCTGACGAATTCGTCGTCGTGGGGGCCCATCTCGATTCTTGGGATCTCGGTCAGGGAACTACCGACAACGGCACCGGCTCAAGCGTGGTCCTCGAAACTGCCCGCGCGCTTGGAGCCTTGGCAAAAAAAGGCATTCGCCCCAAGCGTACCATTCGCTTTGTATTGTTCACCGGTGAAGAACAAGGCCTGCATGGATCAAAAGAATATGTGAAGCGCCACAAAGAAGAGATGGCCAAAACCTCCATGGCCCTCGTGCACGACACCGGCACCGGTCGCGTGACCGAGATCCCCTTGCAGGGTTTCGATGAGGCCAAGCCCATCCTGGAAAAAGAACTGGCTATCCTGAAGGAACTGAAAGCCGAAGTGGTCGAAGGAACCCAAGGCGGTACCGACCACCTTCCGTTTGCGGCAGCGGGTGTACCAGGCTTTGCTTTCCACCAAGATCCGGCCGAATATTATCTCACCCATCACACCCAAAGCGACACGCTCGACAAAGCCCGTTGGCCTGACCTGATCCAAGGTTCTCAGGTGATGTCTATCACCGCCATGCGCGTCGCCAACCTGCCCGATCTATTGCCCCGTAAACAGACCGTTCGCGCCCCTCGCGGTGGCGCTGGCAATAACGCTGGCCGACCCAACCGTGAAGAAATCCGCCCAACTACCCCGCCAGCCACTGAGGTCCCCAAGCCCCCTGGAAAACCCGAAGCCAAAAAAGATTGACCCTAGGTTTCTACAAATCCCTAACCCGGTGCGGCCCTCAAGGTCACACCGGGTTTTTCATTGCATCAATCTTTTCGCCTATTCATTGCATCAACTTCTAAATCGATAAAAACAGCCCGACGAATTTCTCGCCGGGCTGTTTGGTTTTAACTGTCAACCAATCTACTTCCTGACTGGTGGCAAAGTTGCCGTG
>CAIWHS010000625.1 GCA_903912515.1 uncultured Planctomycetaceae bacterium | reverse complement strand
CAGGGGCAGCAGGTGGTTTTTCAAAATCGGATACATCTTTTCACCACGAAAACCGTGCGTGTCCCAACCCCCCTTGGCCCCGCCAATGCTCGGGTGCAAATACACCTGAATCCACCGGCACCCCGCCTCTGCAAGCCTCCGGGCCAACAGGCAGCTTTGACCATAGGTGGTACGCCCATACCGGTCCCGAACAGCATCGGGCTCCCGCGACAGGTCAAAAGCTTCCCGAACCTTGGTACTGGCCAACAGCGAGTGCGCGCGGTCGTACTGTTCCCCCAAGCCCTTGGCCAAAGAGGCGTTTTCCAATTCGCCAAGTTGCCGTTCAATAATCCGCCTGGCCTCGCCTCGTCTGGCCATCCGCTCCGGGGTGATACCCGCAGGCAATGCCAGTTCGGGCAGCCTGAATCCTGCTTGGTTTGGATCCTGCCCCACAAAAAGCGGGTCATGCCTTTTGCCCAAAAAACTCGCATGCTGCCCAGGCGTGATCGACCCGTCCGCAATGGTGTGCGGAAACGACACAAACCCGGGAATTCCAGCGGCAGTAGGCGCGAATTTGTCAGCGATGGCCCCATAGCCCGGAAAAAGATCGCGCGAGTCCCGCAATCGCTGGTCATCGGTGGCCGGGGCAATCCCGGTCAGGCTGTAATACCCAGCCGAATTGTGGTTGGCCATGGTGTGGTGAAGGCCGCGAATCTGGCACAACCGGTCAATAATTTTCGAGGTTCGCGGTAGTAAGTCACTCACCAAAGCCCCGGGAACCTTGGTTTGCAAAACTCCCAACTCGCCGCGAATGTTGTCAGGCGCGTCCGGTTTGGGATCAATGGTGTCGTGATGGCTGGGGCCACCCCATTGGTGCAAAAAAATGATCGTTTTGGCTTTTGCTTTCGGGTTGGCAGCGTTGCCATGCGTTGCGCCAGCCAATGCGGCCAGACCACCAAAACCTACCTTCAATACCGAACGCCGGTCAAGTTGGCTCATCAGGGGCAATGGAAACACGGTTTCACCTCACCAACGCAATAAAAATTCACGGCTGCCTAGCAACGCCCACGCCACATCCTCCAGCGCCAACCTGCGGTCGCTTCCGCCGCGAATCAAACCCACGCAGGCCGAAAGTTCTTCAGGTGTGGGCTTCCGGCAAAGTGCGGCCAAATACAGTTCTTCCACCGCCAGCGCCGGCTCGGCCTGAGCCAGCCGGTTCAACCGTTTGCTGCCACTCAGCAACTGCTGCGGCAATTGGCCGCTCACCAGTTGCAAGGTCTGGGCCAGGGTCGGCTCGGTCGTGCGCTCACAATCGCAGCTCAACAGCCGTTCAGGCTTGCCGAAAATGCGCAAAAAGCGATCCGTTTCATCACTTTTGCGCTTTCTGCTGGGGCCGGGCATGCCCGGCAGTTCCAAGGTCCTGGTCCCTGCGGGGTACCCCGGGTGGCTCAACCCCGATTCCAAAACCGTGGCCCAGCCATCCAGCAATACCTCAGCAGATAGCGCCCGGGGCAGGGTGGCCCCACAAAGCCCGTCATCCTGCGTTACACCTGAATGCTCGCGGTCCAATCCCCGGGCATAAGCGTCCGAAAGGGCGATGTGGCGTACCAGATCCTTCAGGTCAAATCGGCCCTCGGTCAGTCTTTGGGCCAAATGCTCGAGTAATTCCGGATGGCTCGGCGGATTCGCCAAACGGAAATCATCTTCAGGCTCCACCAGCCCCCGCCCCATCAAGCGCCGCCAAATCCGGTTGGCCTGCGCCCGGGCAAAAAACGGATTGCCCGGTTCGGCCATCCAGCGGGCCAAAACCTCGGGGGTATCGGTCTGGCTGATCGGCTCCGCCTCACCCAGCAAACGGGCAGGTTTTTTGGCGGCCGGTTTCACGCTGGCCTTCTTCCCTTTACCTTTCCCATTAGCCTCTTCCGGAGGCCCCCGTCGCAAAAAGACTATCTGCTCACCCTTGAATTCATGCTTATCCAGATCGTCGCCACGCTTGTTTTCAAGAACCACATAGTCAATCCCACTAAAGACTTCCGAAAAAGCGTTATAGTCATCGGTGGTCCACCGATCGAATGGATGGTTATGGCAGCGGGCGCAGGCGATACGCACACCCAAAAACACCTGGGCCACCGCTTCCGCCCTGGTCTGCGCATCGCGCAGGGCCCGGTAAAAATTAGCCGCCGGATGCTCGTAGGTGCTTCCTCGCGCCGTCACAAGGTCATGGGCCATTTGATCCAAAGGCATGTTGTCCAAAAACGCCCGACGCAGCCAACCATGCATGGCCCGCACGCCTTTTGAGTCCAGCGTTTTTTCTTCCACCCGCAGCATGTCAGCCCAGTGCAAGGCCCACACATCCGCAAAGGCAGGTTGCCCCAGCAGAAAATCAATTTCGCGGGCCCGTTTGTCTGCCTTGGTTTCTGCCAGAAATGCTTGCGCCCGTTCCGTGGAGGGTAGTTGCCCCGCAAGGTCCAGCCAAATCCGTCGCAAAAATTTGCTGTCATCCACACCAGCGGCCGGGCTAATCCCAAGCCGGGCTAGCCTATTGTTGATGATTTGGTCCACCGGGTGACTAGCTGCTTGCGTTGTTGTCGCCGGCCCGCTGGCAGTCCACACCCGCAAAAGTGCTTGCGCCGGACCATAGCGCACCAAAATGGCGCTTTGGGTTAATCCCGGCACCCGCAACTCCGCTTGCTTTCCCTCAACCGAAAAACGGATAGCCGGGTCACTGGCCTCAAGCGTGGCCAAATGGCTCACCACCCGTTTTGATCCATCCCCATAGGTGGCGGTAACAATGGGCCGAATGGTTCCACCGCCCGGGGGCAAGGTAACCTCGTTAGGCTCCACCGAAAGACTTGCCACCTTGGGCTTCTCAGGTGGGTCTTTTTGCGCCCCCTGGCCAATCCAATCCCTCACACGCTGAAATGCTGGTCCATCTGCCGCCCACCGAACCCCGCCCTCGTGCGCGACCTGACCAGATGCCTTCTGAAGCAGCAAGCTCTGCGCCGCCGCCAGAGGTGATAGCCGTCGGCTTCCCTCACCATGGGTGAGCACTTTCCAGTCAAATGCTGGGTCTTCGCCTCGCAGCGACAGTTTGAGCCCCCCCTTGCCATTCAAATTCCCATGGCACGGCCCGCTGTTGCAGCCAGCTTGGCTCAAATAAGGCATCACTTCATCACGAAAAGAAACGCTTTCCCCGTCAGCCAAAGGGCTAAGGGCGCAAAAAATCGTCAAAATCCAGTGTCCACCCATGGGGCTTCCACCTGCATTTGGGGTGATAATGGGCTGATGGTGTTATCGGTCAGCCAAGTTCAATAACAATCATGATAACAGGTCTTTGCCAAGGTTTTACCAGCCGCCAAAGCTAGAAACCTGCCACATTTACCTAACCTTGATTGCGTATATCGATGTGTTTTAACTCAATTGCCAATTTGTTTTAACTAATAAAGGACTTACGCCGTTGCCGTCTGACGCCCAATCCAAGGTTTCGCCCTAAACGCCCAGACTGCTTCCTGAAAGCTCTTCGCTTGGGTGGCGACCCATCAGGCTGGGCGAGACCTTGTGCCTCACCCGCGACATCGGCTTTCAAAAGCCAAGAATCGCGGGGTTGGCACTGAAGTCGCCAGTGCATTTAGGCAAGAACCTACCGCCAAGCTTCGTTCAACCTCTCACGGACCTTGATCAAAACCATTGCAGTAAGGGCCCAGGCTGGTTATCGGATGGCAGTTCAACAAGGTCAAGACTTCAAAGGTTTGCAACAATACAACCCAGAGAGTTCACTGCAGCCAATAACTGGTTTTGGGTCTTGGAGCTTGGCAACAAGCTTTTTCAACCTTTGCCTCAAGGAGTCAACAGCTTGCCTTCACTCACATGCGATATTCCCCAGTCGGTGCTTGAAGCTTTAAAAGCCAAATCCCAATCGACCAAGGAAAGTCTTGATCATTT
>CAIWHS010000624.1 GCA_903912515.1 uncultured Planctomycetaceae bacterium | reverse complement strand
GGATGCAAGGTTTTTACCTTCGAACAGTGCGGACCCGGAGGTTGGGGTATCGAGGCCACCCATCAGGTGCATGAGGGTGGACTTGCCGGAGCCGCTTGGGCCCATGATGCCAACAAATTCACCCGGCTCGACACGCATGTCGACACCGCGAACGGCCTCAATGAGGCGGTTTCCCTGACGATAGTGCTTGAAAGCGCCAACCAATTCGAGCATACGGCCCCTATCGAGGTAAAATAACGGCTTGGATTACTGGTTCAGCTTCCGGTGCTTGAATTTCTGCTGATCTCCCGAATCGCCATGACGCTGGCGTCTCATTTCCTCATAGCTTTCGAAGTTACCATCGTGCCAGACCACTTTTCCGTTGCCTTCGAAAGCTAGGATGTGTGTTGCGACCCGGTCAAGGAACCAACGATCGTGACTGATGACGACTGCGCAACCACCGAAGTTATTGAGAGCCTCCTCGAGGGCGCGAAGGGTATCGACATCAAGGTCATTGGTGGGTTCATCAAGAAGGAGGACATTACCACCGCGACGGAGCAGCTTTGCCAAGTGCACACGATTGCGTTCGCCTCCTGAGAGATCGCCCACTTTTCGCTGCTGATCGGTGCCTTTGAAGTTGAAGCGTGACACATAGCCACGCGATGGGACCTTGCGCTTGCCGAGCATGAGGGTATCGGTACCGCCTGTGATTTCCTCGAAAACGGTCTTTTCTGCAGCGAGACTATCGCGGTTTTGGTCCACATAACTGAGCATGACAGTATCACCGACCCGGAGGGAGCCTTCATCGGGCTTTTCCTCACCGACAATCATTCGGAAAAGGGTGGTTTTGCCGGCCCCATTGGGCCCGATGACCCCAATGATTCCACCCTTGGGGAGATTGAAATTGAGATCTTCGAACAGAACATGATCGCCGAAGGCCTTGCGGACCCCCTCGGCGCGAACCACTAGATCTCCCAGGTGTGGCCCGGGGGGGGATCTGAAGGATTAGCTCATCGTCGCGTTCTTCATACTCTTGGGCGGCGAGCTGCTCATAGGCGGCCAAACGGGCCTTATTTTTTGCCAAACGCCCCTTGGGCGAAGTACGGGACCACTCGAGTTCACGTTTGAGTTGCTTTTGGCGGGCACTTTCAGACTTCTCATCTCGGCGCAGGCGTTCCTGCTTTTGCTCGAGCCATGAAGAATAGTTTCCTTTGAAAGGGTGCCCGGATCCACGCTCCATCTCAAGGATCCATTGGGCGACATTGTCGAGAAAATACCGGTCGTGGGTGACAGAAACGACGGTACCGGAAAAGTCTTTGAGGTGCATTTCCAACCAACTAACACTCTCGGCATCGAGGTGATTAGTGGGCTCATCCAGCAGCAGCAGATCGGGCTGTTCAAGGAGTGCTTTGCACAAGGCGACACGGCGGCGTTCGCCACCGGAGAGTTGTGTTGGTAGGGCATCGGCTGGTGGGAGGCGCATGGCCTCCATGGCCATTTCGAGCTTGCGATCGAGGTTGTAAGCATCGCAGGCGTTGATTTTATCCTGAACCGAGTTGAGCTCGTCCATGAGCTTTTCCATTTGATCGCCATCGGCCTCGGCCATTTTTTCGCCGATTTGCAATTCGCGGTCTAGAAGGGCGCGAATGGGCGCCACGGCGAGTTCGAGATTGCCTTTCACATCGGTGGACTCATCAAGCCTAGGCTCTTGTGGGACATAGCCGATGCGAATATTGGGGGAAGACCGGCAGGTACCGACATAATCTTTGTCCACCTGGGCCATGATACGAATGAGGGTACTTTTGCCCGCACCATTACCGCCAATGACGCCGATCTTGGCGCCCGGGTAGAAGGAAAGCCAGATATCCTTGAGAATTTCCTTGCGATTAATAACCTTGTGAAGGCCTTCAATTGCGCAGATATATTGGTCGCTCATGTTGTTTTCCAACCCGATCTTGTGGCCGACTGCTTGATTCCGAATAAGCGGCGGCACCCCAAGGAGGGAAACCGCCGCACAAAAACTTTAAACCGAGTAATTAATAGGTAACAGCGCCCTCGGAGGCCGACCGAACGGTTTGGGCGTATTTGAAGAGTACCCCCCTGGTGGCCTTGAGTGGTGGTTGGCTCCAGCCGGCAAGGCGTTTTTTCAATTCGGCCTCGTCGACATGGAGGGTGAGTGTCTTTTTGTCGGCATCGATGGTGATGCTGTCGCCGTCTTTCACCACGCCTATGGGACCGCCCTTGTAAGCTTCGGGCGAGACATGGCCGACAACTAGGCCGTGGGTACCTCCTGAGAATCGTCCATCGGTGATGAGGCCAATACTTTCGCCAAGGCCTTGGCCGACAAGGGCGGCGGTGACAGCTAGCATTTCGCGCATACCGGGGCCTCCCACAGGGCCCTCGCCCCGGATGACAACGACATCCCCGGCTTTAATTTTACGCTCGGCAATGGCTTTGGCGCAGGCTTCCTCGCCGTCGAAAACAATGGCGGGGCCAGTGATGCTTCGATTTTTAAGACCGGCAACTTTGGCCACCGACCCTTCAGGCGCGAGGTTGCCATGGAGAATCACAATGTGGCCAGTGCCGTGCATTGGATTGTCGAAAGTTTTGATCACTTCCTGCTTGCGTGAATAGATGCTTGGAACAGCTTTGAGATTTTCGGCCAGGGTTTGGCCTGTGACCGTCATGCAATCGCCATGGATGAGGCCTTTGTCGAGCAGGGCACGCAAGACAGCCGGTGTGCCGCCCACTTTGTGCAAATCAAACATCACAAAGCGGCCACCTGGTTTCAGATCGGCAAGGTGGGGGACCTTGGCACCGAGGCGCTCGAAATCGGCCAAAGTCCATTCAACCTCGGCTTCTCGGGCGATAGCCATTAGGTGGAGAACCGCGTTGGTGGACCCACCGAGAGCCAGAACGAGGGTGTAGGCATTCTCGAGTGATTTTCGAGTGATGATATCCCTTGGCCTGATTCCAGCCTTGCACAGATTTACCACCGCGATGCCGGCGAGGAAAGTTTCGCGTTCTTTGGCAGCGGTGACAGCGGGATAGCTGGCATCGTAGGGTAGCGACATGCCCATGGCCTCGATAGCACTGGACATGGTGTTGGCGGTGTACATACCACCGCACGAGCCGGCACCCGGGCAAGACTCGCACTCGATTTTGTGAACACCTGCAGCATCGAGCTTGCCGGCCTGCTCGCGGCCGACGGCCTCGAAGATACTGACGATATCGAGGTCTTCGCCGTGCTCACCCACGCCCGGCATGATGCTACCGCCGTAGACAAAGACGCTTGGAACATTGAGACGGGCGAGAGCCATGAGGCACCCGGGCATGTTCTTGTCGCAACCGCCGACGGCGACAATTGCATCGTGATTCATGCCTGCTGAGACCACCTCGATTGAGTCGGCGATGACTTCGCGACTGACCAAGGAATAGCGCATGCCCTGATGGCCCATCATGATGCCATCGGAAGCGGTTGGGGCTCCATAAATTTGGGGGACGCCCCCGCCTGTGCGAATGCCTTCTTGGGCCTTACGGGCCAAGCGGTCGAGGTGGGAATTACAAGGGGTGATATCTGAAAAGAGGCTAGCGACGCCCACAATCGGGCGGCTGAAATCCTCATCGACAAAGCCAACAGCACGCAGCATGGCGCGATTGGGGGCCCGGCCGGGGCCGCCAGTGGTCATGAGGCTCTTGCGCTCTTGCATTAAAATGGCACCTTTTTTAAAGAAACTGGCCTTTTGGGCCCTGAACCAAAAGCCGTGTAACAACGGTTTTGAAGAATTTTCGCAAGGGTTATCCTAGCGGTTTTGCGTGTTTCGGGCCAGTAAAGTCAGTCGTTCAAGCATCGGAACTTTTTTGAAGTCGATTTCCGGCCTTGGCAGCGATTGAATAAGGGAGCAAGTCGCTTGACTGCACCGAAAGGATCAATTCGGCAATCCAGCCCAAGGAAAGCATTTGGACCCCAAAAAGCAAGGCCCCCAAGGAAACCACCAACAAGGGACGCCTATGCAAGGGCTCACCAAAATCAGGATCGGCAAGTCGAACGATCCAGATACCAGCGAGCCAAGACATGGCAATGGCCCCAAACAGAATGGAAACCAAGCCGATGGCCCCTAGCAGGTGCTTGGGGCGGGTGCCAAACCCGGTGAGGAAACTGACGGTCAACAGGTCGAGAAAACCTTTTAAAAATCGCATAGTGCCATATTTGGAAAAGCCATGCCTGCGGGGATGGTGGGTGACTGGAATCTCCCCCACCTTGAAACCTCTTGCGTCAGCAAGGACCGGGATAAATCGGTGGAGTTCGCCATAGATGCGGACCTCCTTGAAGATTTCCGCGCGATAGAGCTTGAGGCCGGTGTTATGGTCGTGCAGCTTCACTCCGGTGAAAAAGCCGATCATCCAATTGAAAACACGACTAGGCAAAACTTTGTGCCAGGGATCGTTGCGTTTCTTTTTCCAACCGCAAACCATGTCCAAGGGTTCACCGCCCGAGCCACCGTGACGGAGGTGCTCAACCATGGCGGGAAGTTCGGCAGGGTCGTCCTGCAGGTCGGCATCCAGAGTGAGAAAAAGTTCCCCTTTGGCTGCATGAAAGCCAGCCATGAGGGCAGCAGCCTTTCCGAAATTACGGCGCAATTTCAGGCCTGAAACCTGTGGGTGAAAAGTGGCCAGTTTTTGAATCTCGACCCAGGAGCCGTCGGTGCTACCATCGTCGATCAGGATAATTTCAATGGCCTGGGCGGCCAGCTTTCCAGCTTCTAACGTGCGTTGAACCAATTCGGCAAGCGTGGCAGCCTCATCCTTTGCGGGAACAATCACCGAAATCATCTGGGCCCCCGCTCATTGAAAAAAGGAGGCGCCCCAGCAGGTGGCCCACCGGGTGGCGGTGCAGCAGGGCCCGGGGCCGGAAGAACCGCAGGGGGGCCGGGGGCGGCTGGACGGGCGTTAGGAACCGGCAAAAGTGGTGGAAGGGCTGGGGCTGGACCTGTAAACCGCTCGGGCTCGAAGAGTCCGGCAGGGATGAATTCACCACCTTGGCCCAGTAAATCTCCGCCCGATCGCAATGATTTGGCCCCGGTGGCGTTGGTAAGGAAAATCACATTGCCAACCGGTACAGGCATGAGCCCACCCAACTCGGCGGCCAAACGCAGGGCAGCCTCAAGAGTTGCCCCCTTAAGTTGAAGGGAAATTGTAGTTTTACCGAATTTAGCTTGGCGAGGATCAATCACCACATTGAGCCCTTTGGCTTTTGCCAAATCTTGAATGGCTTTTTCGAGGGGAATTTTGTCCCAAGCGACATCCACTTTTTGGCGCATTTGCAGGTGGAAAGCCCGGTCCTCGGTGGTAATAATCCAGTTCCCGTCCAATGCAACCGCCACCAAACCATCTAGGTCCAGGAGGCGTTCGAGATGCTCGGAAGCCTTTCGGCGACCATTTGGCGCGGGAAATCTGGGCTCTTCCCCCTCGGCCACCCGATCCATTAAGGCGCGCTTGTCCAGCGTGAATTTCACGCCAATAGATTCGCCAATAGCCTCCAGAGCCAAATGCAGGGGCAATTCACCCTCCATACGGAGGGTAACCACCCTTTCAAGTAGGCCTGATGGGGCCTCAGCTTGGAGTGACTCAATCTGTTGAGCGCTCAAGTTTTGCAACCCCGGGGAAATTACCCCTAGGGCAACCCCCAAGCTCCACGCACACTGCCAATTTGCCATGGGAATCCTCCCCTTGAATGAGCGACCTAATTCCTGGCCGCCCGCACCTATCCGGCCTAAATTTTCAATCTAGGCCATTTTACCAATGCGGCACCTGAACAGCTATTTTGTCGCAGCCGGCTCTGGGCAGGGCTTTGCCATATGGCTAGCGATGCGATTGAGTGCATCGGGCAAAAAGCGAACTGCGCCCAGGTGAGTGCAGTCGAACCAGACCATTTCGGGTTTGCCCGCTTTTTCCCATAGTTTCCTTGTCATTTCGGGGAAAATAACCTCATCCTGACTGCCGGCCATGATGAGCACATCGCGCCCTGAAAGGCGTGCGGCCCAGGTGATAGGGTCGTAAGGAGCAAACAGGTAACGGGCCAACTCTTTGGTGCCGCCTGTCGCCTCGTAGGACTTAACAATATCTTTGGCTTGCGGATGGCTATAGTAAGCATCGACAAATCCGCCACCACCCAAAAGAATTACTACCTTGCGGTACCGGTCTTCCATGGCCCCTGTGAGTGCCGAAATAAGGCTTCCCAAGCTGGTACCAGAGATGCCCAATCTTGAAGCATCGACCTCTGGGCGATCGCGCAGCCAGGCATTTGCCACGCGCAAATCGAGAACGGCCTGACGAATTGCCGGCAGAGTTGTTAGCAAGTTAGGTGAAAGCATTTTGACCCGGGCATTTTTAGGCTTCCTGGGCCCGTAATAGGGCAACTGCACATGTAGTGCCGCAACTCCGTTGCGAGCCAAATGGTCAGCCATAAGCTTTGGAATGGTTTCGCTACCGGCAAGTATGTCGAGCACGACCGTGGTGGGGAAAGGGCCCTTCCCTTCCGGGAGGTAATAGCGGGCATGAACGGTATTGTTTTCCTCGAATGGAGATTTCACAGGGGAAGGAAACTGGAGACTGTAAACCGTGTAGGCCCCCTTTACGCCGTGAAGGCGTTTCGCCTTGAAGGCAAAGTCGGAAGCTTCGAGCTTATAGGTCGACGGAATATCCTTCTCCCCTGATGAGGGGGTAAACCGAAAAGTCCCCTCGGCAGGGATGACCGTCAAAGCTTGGGCGATTGCGGCTGAAGGTGGGCCCAAGAAAACCAGCATGCCGACAAGAAGCAATACGCGCACCATTTCTGGACCCTTTTTGAAAGGCGAAAAAATCACTTGTCCTGCCCTTTGTTGTAACCCAGCAGGCCGCGATCCTTGATGAGCTTGGCGACCGCATTGGGAACCATGTCTTCCCAAGTGTGGATCCCCTTTGCGATAAGTTGCAGCACTTCGCGCGAGAAAATGTGAAGGTATTCTTCCTTGTAATTATCAAGCTGCACCATCACGCCGCGATCCATTAGGTATTTGAACAGGTTGCGCACCTCGTGGTCGACACGAAAGTTGTCGAGGTTGATGGTTTCTCCGTCTTCGCGATTGAAGAAAGGGTAAACATAAATCTTGAGATCGAATTTAAAGAGGCGCCCGAAAGACTCGAGAATACCACCATCGAGATGCTGGTAGTACTTTGAATCAAATAGATCTTTCAGGCTGGGGACCCCCATTACCAAGGCAACGCGCTTGGCGGAATGCTGGGTTAAAAACCCGACCATTCGATAGTACTCAAAATAATCGCTGATGATAGTAGTCATGCCGCAGGCGGCCAAGGTATCGGCGCGGGCCAAAAAATCGGAATAGCTGCTACCCGTGTTTGTCTGCTGGAGGTTGCTCATGGTCAATTCGGTGATTGTGACGATTTGATCTCGCTCTTCAGGTGGCAGTTCGGCGGCGAATTTTTCGTGGGCGCACCGAATCATGTCGAGGTTGACATGGGTGACCGGGCGGAAGCTGCCGCGCTCAAGCAATATATTTTTTTTGTAGAAGAATTCTGAGGGTTGCAGGACTTTGCCACTTGAATCGAACATGGCAGCCTTACTGAGACCCAACTGGACCAGTTTGAGGCTCATGACCCGATTGTCAACCATGCGGAAGCCGATTCCGGAGAGTTCGATCATGTCGATCTCGATCCGGCTGGTGCTTAGGTTGTCGAGAAGTGACTCGACAAGGACCTCGGGTTCGTGGTGGTGATAAAAGGCACCATAAAGGAGGTTAACGCCAACAACGCCCAAAGCCTCCTGCTGAAGAAGATTTTCTGTATCGAGGAGGCGAATATGGATAATGATTTGGCTGTCTTGATCGCGTGGATAAAGTTGGTAGCGAACGCCTAGCCAGCCGTGGCAATCGCGATTGCCGCCCTTAAAGCTCTTGGCGGAAACTGTATTAGCAAAGGTAAAAAACGCGGTGGTATCGCCGCGCTTATCCATGAGTCGATCGACATTCAGCCTTTGCTCGTGCGCAAGCATTGACTCAAGCCGGGGGCGGCTGACATAGCGCTCGCAAGGGCCATAGATGGCATCAGAAACGGTCATATCGTAAGCGGACATGCTTTTAGCGACGGTTCCGGCGGCCCCGCCGACCCGAAAAAACCATCTAACAACCTCTTGGCCGGCCCCGATCTCAGCAAAGGTGCCGTAGCGGCGATGATCGAGGTTGATGCGAAGGGCCTTGGTATGTGTATCTGGTTTTTCTCGAACGAATCCGGCACGGGCTATATCAGTCATTTGTCGTTCTCCCTGAAAGGATTGCCATGAGGTGATTGTGGCGGGGAAAGAATACCATGGACAAATGCATAGGCCTCAAGGCGGGATTCCTCTTGGAAATCGTGGCCGCCTTCCGGAGTGCGAAGCTGGAGCCTATTTTCGGCATTTAACAACTTAAACACGGGCCGGGCGGCAGCAATGGAATCTTTAACACCCTGGAGATCAAAATTATCATCTTTTTTGGGAGCGTTGACAAAAACCCCGCGGGGCGCAATTGCGGCCAGAACCTCCGGAAAATCGAATGGCATTTTGGCTGGATCCTTGCCAAAAATGGTGGCGATGCGGGGCATGTAGCGGCTGGAAGTCCAACCGGTAAGATCACCCTTCATGTATTTGGGGAACGAGGTGAAACCGCAACTGGTGACGGCCACCTTGATACGGGGCTCAAATACCGCAGTGAAAAGTGTGTTGTGGCCGCCCAACGAGTGACCGATTGCGCCAATTCGTTCGGCATCGACTTCAGGTAAGGAACAGAGAAGGTCGACCGCGCGACTGTTGTTCCAAATGGCAAGCATTGTTCCGGATTGCCAGGCCGGGTTTTTAAAATCACAGGGGTATTCGCCAAAACTGGGATAGTCAGGAGCAAGGCATACAAATCCGCGATCGGCCAGATCAAACGCCTGCCTTTTGCTTTTGGAAACGCCCAAGCCGGCTGGCTCGTCTTTGCCCATTGGAATAGTTTGGTGGAGGCAAAGCATCGCTGGGAACTTTGCAACCTTTTGTCCAACCGCGGGTAGTGGCACCAACAACCAGGCTTTGATGACTGTTCCCGGGCTAGGTTCAAAGCTTATCTTTTGCCGGGAATGGTTGGAGACTGTCACCGGTTCGCCGAGTTTTTTAACAGCCAAATCACTTCGGCTCAATTTCGCTGGAAAAGGGCCCATTGTGGCCTCCATTCCCACAAGAATTTTGGCCCGGCGAACGGGCCATTGGGTTGGCTGGGCAATCTTGGAGATTGCTCCGTCTTTGTCAACCACCAGAAGAGGATCAGCTCTTAGACGGGCATTGAGTGCAGAGGATTCCTGATGGAATTGCCCCATGGAGTTCAGTATAAGCACTAAGGAACAAGCGGATAGGAATCCGGCCATTGCTGGCTCTCCGCCTAGCGTTCAAAAACAGGAAAACTGAATCGACATAATTAATCTATCAAACTTTAAAATATTCATCCCTGTTCTTGCTAACCTGAACTCAAGGCTCTGGAAAAAGTCCGGACAAAGAGATGAACACCAACAAGTTGAAATTAATAGATAAGGAAATCAATCAAATGCTTGTAGTTATGCACCAAAACGCTGCCAATGAACAAATTGCGGAGGTAGTGAAGGCGATTGAAACCATGGGCTTACAGGCGCATCCCTTGGCAGGAAGCACCCGCACGGCAATTGGCGTCACTGGAAACATTACAGCGGTTGACCCGCAGCGATTGGCATCCATGGGCGGGGTGTTGGAATTGGTTAGGGTCACGAGACCTTACAAACTGGCAAGTCGTGAAATGCACCCAGAAGACACGGTGGTGAAAACACCGCAAACCATTGTGGGTGGTGGCAATTTTACGCTTATCGCGGGGCCATGCTCGGTAGAAAGCGAAGCTCTCACACTGGAAATTGCGGAATTTTTGAAAAGCGAGGATGTCCACCTTTTACGGGCTGGTGCATACAAACCCCGCACGAGCCCTTATTCGTTTCAAGGAATGGGCCGGGAAGGATTGGAGATTTTGAAAAAAGTCCGGGCTAAAACGGGGATTGGCATTGTTACCGAATTGATGGACACCGACGAGGCTGACGCCGTGGAGGATGCTGCTGACATCATCCAAATCGGCACCCGAAATATGCAGAACTATGCCCTACTGCGCAGGGTAGGCAAAATGCGAAAGCCGATTTTATTAAAACGCGGCATGTCTGCCACCCTGGAAGAGTGGTTGATGGCAGCGGAATATATTTTGGCAGGTGGCAACCAGCAGGTTTTGCTTTGTGAGAGAGGCGTTCGAACGTTTAATGACCATAGCCGCAATACTCTGGACCTTTCGGTTGTGCCACCGCTGCAGGCGACCAGCCATTTGCCAGTTTTAGTTGATCCTAGCCATGGCACGGGAAAAAGGGCTTATGTCCCCTCCATGGCTTTAGCAGCCTTGGCTTCTGGTGCAGATGGCTTACTTTTAGAGATACACCCTAACCCGGATAAGGCGGCATCTGACGGAATGCAAACCATCGACTTCGCCACATTCTCCAAGCTGCGCAAAACCCTTGGTCAGCTCAGTCCATTTCTTGGCAAGAAGTTGTCTTGAATCCCTTAGACAATCAAGCAATAGCAAACCTGCGAGCTTGACCTGCATTGGGTAAAGACCGCATGATGTGGTTCCTTCAAGGATGGAAGGAGTTTTGCCCATGGATGGGCCTCTTAATACAAACGGCGATCTGCACCTACTTCTGGTGCCACCAGTCCGAGAAGAGCTTGGCTGCATTGAGCCTATGCCCAAATTGTCGGAGTGGCATCGGCAATTGTGGTCGATGTGGAGCCCTGTTCTCCGTAAAGTGGCCCCCACGACGGAGCTGGACCAACCTGAATCGAGCCTGCCTCACCATATTCAACGGGTTCGCAAGCAGGGCAAAAATCCTGTAGTGATCCAATTTAGGCCACCGCATCAAGTTTATCCCTGGCCGGAAGCCCCCTTGGTGACCGCTAGCCATTGGGATCATGGCACTGTTCCTTGTCGTGCACTTTTCAAAGATGTGCGTTGGAATTGGAGCCTGACACTTCCTTTTGTTCAGGGCTTGCTTACGGCGTCTCCGCTAACCCGGGATGCGTGGAACGAGGGCGGGTTCACTGGGCAAACCTTCTTTATGGGATTGGGCAATGAAGGCGCCAAAATGGCTGCCGGTAATTCCTCGGAATCGATGCTTGCACACCGTCTGCCGGTGGGGCCTGGTGGGTGTCCGGATGTGCAAGAAATCTGGCAAGAAGAGGCGCAGGAGCCACGCGGACTGACCAAGCGCACCTATTTTTGGGCCAGGAAAACTTACCATCATCAAATCAAGGAAAAAATGCCTGGTTGGATCAACCGATCGGCATTGGGTGGATGGAAATGGGTGCGCAAGCAGTTTAAAAAGCCCACCGCCCCAGCCTGGATGCACCCGGCCCCGATGGATAACCCCGCCTGCGTGATCGTGGTGCGGTGGGACCCACTGTCTGACCATTGGGCAGGGGTTCGCGTATTGGCGGCTTGCGCCAAAGGGCTTTCCGCCAGCCATGACACTGCGCTGGTTGTCCGTATGCCGGAAGGTGATGGGCGATGGAGCCAGCGGCTGAACGAACTTTCGAAAGTGGCAGAGCGTCTCCCCTCTTGGCATGGTGCCCTTTTGGCGCAATCGGACCAGTCCATCCATAATTCAGGGGATTGTTTGCCGCGTCTGGATTGGGCCATCACATGGGAAACCGATCTGAATTCTTCCCTTTGGGCAGAATCTTTGAAGCAGTCGGGTGTTGGAGTGATAGGTACCGATGCGTCGTGTATGCACCATGATCCCATGGAATTTCCGGGATTGCAGGTGGCTACAACACAGATCCCCTGCTCTTTCCAAGGTGTGGAAGACAAGCTTCTTGAATCTTGGCGACCGCATCCGCGTGTTGAATCGCTTTCAAAGGCCGTGAGCCGTGCTGTAAGTACAACCCTCGCCGGAAACACACCCAGCTTTGGGAAAAGTAGCGACCTCAACGCGGCCCTACCTCGATTGGGACAGTTTTTGAAAAACCTTGCCCAGCAACAGGCAACAGGCCGAATGGTGGCATAGGGATGTTCGACAGGGGACCGGCCTCGCAAACCCGAAATCCCCTGCCATGGGATGCTGGGAGGTCGCGCCTGCGGTGAGCCTTTCGCCTATTCTTCATGTCGATGCAACTTCCCTTGCCCAGGTGAAACTGACAGGCGTAGGTCGCTGCGTCGCCAGAGTGGTGGAATGCTTGGCAAAAAAACGGCCGATCCTGCTTTTTAGTATGGCCCTGAAGGAAAACCTGCAAAAGATGGGGCACCGCGAGGGGTTGCACCACGGCAGGGTCATCCTTCTTGGGCCGGACAATCTTCCTAGGGCAGACCAAGATATTTGCGCTTGGCGGGATGCTGTTTTCTCGTTGACCGGTAGGCCGTTTGATCACAAATTGGCCGCCTTAAGCCCAGCCATCTACACATTTCACCGTGCATCCAAAAGGCGATTCGCGCGTGAAGTCTCGCTCTATCACGACCTTACTGCCTGCATTGTTCCGCAAACCCACAAGACGCAGACCAAACAAAACGCTTTCGATCTTGCCGTAAAAATGGCGCCACTCGACGACCATGCAGTGGCCAATTCGATGAGTACGATGCGGGACATGATGTGGCTATGTGGCCTTCCTGCAGACCGAGTTTCCTGGGCGCATTTGGGGCCCAGCCAGTGTATCCACCAGCACGCATCCACCCAAGGTGTGGAGCGGGATGAAAACCTTTTTCTGGCTGTTTCCACCCTTGAGCCGCGCAAAAACCCGGAAACGCTTCTGCGCTGGTTCCTCACCAGCCCACATTTGCCTGAAAATGCCCGGCTTGTCTGGGCTGGCCCATCGGGCTGGCTGATCGACCAAAGCAATCTGCCCAGGGCCACAGGCAACCGCACTGTCACCTTTGCCGGGATGGTGAGCGACGCCAGGCTTTGCGAACTGTACCGGCAGGCCCGCTGCCTGACTTATGTCTCACTCTACGAGGGCTTTGGCTTCCCGGTGCTGGACGCACTTTTACACAACACACCCGTTATCTG
>CAIWHS010000623.1 GCA_903912515.1 uncultured Planctomycetaceae bacterium | reverse complement strand
GTTAGTTGCTATTCCCTGGGTTCAGCGCGGGTCCGGCGGGATCACCTCACCGCCATTGCGGGTGATATAGGCCTTCAAGGTTTCCTCAGCCAATCCATGAGCAATGGCCCGAACACTTCCATCGCCCAGCAAGGCCAAAAACAATTGCCTACCTGGAGCTCCCAATGGGGGTAACGGCTTTTTGGGATCAAACGGCAACTCTTGCGGTGCGGCCCAAGGTACCTCTTCCCGGGCATCAATCACCATGAAGGTGTTGGAGGTGCCATCGGTCACGTCCTGTAGTCTGGTTCCGCTTGCCAGAGGGCCAGGTTTACCGGCATCGAACATCGCCCCATTGCCAAAAAACACCCGGTAGGGCGTTTTGTTGGACGCCTCCCGCGCCGGATCATTGAAGACCTTGATAGCCAAATCGGATAGCGGTTTGTTATTGGGGCTATCCCAGGCCTCGTCCATTTTCCATTTCTTGTAGATGGCATCCTGCTCGATGAAAGGCAGAATTAGCACCCGCCAAGAGTAGAGCGGCTTTCCTGCTTTATCCACCACAAAGGCTGGTGGAAAACGGCCGTACGCATCATGATAATTATGCAAGGCCAACCCTAACTGTTTCAAATTGTTGGAAGATGCTGATCGCATGGCTGCCTCGCGCACCTTTTGTACTGCCGGCAACAGCAACCCGACAACAATAGCCCCCTGGGTCGCCCCCAACTGCAGGTTTTCCTGGGGAATCGTCCCTTCTACCGAAACAGCGAGCCCATTCCTTTTAAATTCGACCTTCCCTAATTTTTCAGCAAAATCCGACAAGGCCCCAGCGTAATAGGCGAAGGCCAAGGCCCCCAGAGCGCCGTTGGCTTCCTCTGTGAGGGGATTGCCCAAGGACCCGAACATCTCCTTCAGGCCCGGGGTATCACCAAAAAGCCCAGCCAAAGGAGCCACCCCTGCCACCGCAGAACCGGCCTGGGCCAACCCCTTCACCAAATCCGTTTGGAGTCTCCAGTTTTCCAGACTGGCCTCGGCCAATTGCTCATCCCGGTACAGGACCATCCCCCGAGCGGTAGCCCCCTGACCTGCAAAATGGATTCCCAGACCCGCCGCTTCGGAGCCCTTCAGGCTGTCCAAAGCCACTCCAACCGATTGCCGGATTTCATTGGCCATTTCCTTGGGGAAGGCGGAAAGGTCCGTTGATATCCAAGCCGAAACCGTCTCGGCTTCCGCATTTTTGCGGACCTTTTCCCACACCGGGCTATTTTCCTTCGGCAACTTCTTGAAGGACGCCAACGCAACCGGCGGCCCGAAACCGATGGTATTCGGATCCACCTGCACCACGCCAAGGTCCCCATCCTTCAGCAAAAGGAAACCATCCGTTTCCTTCAGCCCTTGGGCCAGGCCGCTTTTCCGCAATAATTCACCCGCATTCACCTCGCCGGCGAACCCGATCATCAACATCCCACGAGGTTCCTCTTGAGGATTCTGCTGAAACAGGATTCCGGAAAGAACCTTCACCTGGGAAGGCTCCACTGGCAACCTTTTTAGAAACCCGTCGATAGCCTCCTGCCCGGCGGCTTCCCACGCCTGTCGAAACGGTTGCACCAACGGAGAAGCGGCTAGCCCCGGCACCTTCACCTGGAGCCAGGCCAGAGTCCCCTTGGGGAAGTGGGCCTCTTGTGCCACGCCGGCCTCGGCCCAGAAAAAAACAGCCAAAATAGCCCAAGCAAGTTTGCGCATTTTTTGCCCACCTTTGTCAGTTTCAAAAATCCTTGCCACTCCCCAGTCACCGTTTCGGCGAAGGTTTTGGCAGACCCAATAGGGCACCACCATCGGCCCGCTCAATCAAGACCCGCATGGCCATTTCGGAATCTTTGGAAGCGATCCTTCTGGCTGCCCCGTCAAAAAACAAAGCATTGGCAAATGGCTTGTCGCCCACGCCGATGGGGGGTACCGGATTCTTGCTGTCGTAAGTCAGATCATCGGGTGCGGCCCAGTTAACCGGGTCCCTCGATTCGATGACAGCCAAGGTATTGGAAAGGCCATCTGTGAAATTTGCGAATTTCAGCAACCCATTGCCATTGGCCTGATCCGGCCGCCAACCCTTGGGGCTGTTCACCCACCCCGCCTTGTCACCCACAAAAACACGGTAGTGGGTTTTGTTGGTCGGTTTTTCCGGGTTGGCGAAGACCTTCAACACGGCCTCTGCCAACGACTTGTTGTTCGGGCTATCCCAAGGCTCATCCAGTTTCCATTTCTTGTACAAGGCATCCTGCTCCAGGTACGGAAGCAGGAGGACCCGCCAGGAATACAGTGGTTTTCCATTTTGGTCGATCACCGCGGCAGGAGGAAGGTAACCGTAGGTCGCCTCGTAATTGTGAATCGCCAAGCCGATCTGCTTCAGGTTATTCTGGCTGTTTGCTGAAAGGGCCGCTTCGCGCGGGTTGGCAGGTTGGGGGGCTACTGGGTCCCCTTCCATTTCCTTGGCTTCGGGGGGCGCCGGAATGGCTCTCTCCTGCTGCACCGGTGGCGGTTTTAATACCATTTGCCCTTCAGCTAGACTGCCGTAGATACCTAATGCAAGCAACGGCCCCATCATTCCCAGTTGGGATGCCTCCAATTCCAGCTTGGTGGAAACTAATTTGCCCTCCCGAACCAACGGCACCCGGTCCAAATCCTTGGCCAGCAGGTTCAATCCACCCAATCCAAAAACCAAGGCACCATGTTCCGCCAGGGATTTTTCATTCTTTTTCAGTTCCAGGCGAATCTGCTGCCGCCCCTGCTCGATGGCTCCCTGCCCCATTTTGCGGGCGTTTTCCAGGGTTTTGACTGCGGCAGCGGAGTCTTCCTCGGTGGAAAACTGCATGGCGGCGGAAAGGACCATGGCCTTCCCGGCCGAAACCAAGCTGACCGATGTGCTGGAAGCCTTGCCCAGCGCGGTAAATTCCTCGGGAATCTCTGCCCTTAGGCCGTCGGTGAAAGTGTTCTTGCTCACCCGGAAGGCCACTTGGCCGGCAAGCATTCTCTCCGGTGGAACCGGCGCCTTTTTACGAGAAAGCGACTCTTTGACCTGTTTTTCAAAACCAAAAATCAGGGTATTCGGCTCAACCCGAGCTATCACCGGCCCGGCTTCACCAGCCCACCACAGCCCCAACTTCTTATCGTATTCCACTGCGGATTTGCCGAGGAAGAGCCGGGCGGCTTTCCCCGTGTCGATGGGGGAAGTTGAGGACAGGACCACCAGGAACTCGGGAGTACCCTCAGGGCCCATCCAGACCCCGCCCGAGATTTCCTCCAAATCCTCCAACCGGGGGCTCATCCGGAGCTGCAGCAGGGAGTAGGCGGCCCCGCCCCGCAGGACTGACTGCCGGTAATCGGCGAACAGCGGCCCTCGCCAAAGATTTTTGAAATCGATGCGCCCGGTGGCAATTGAGTCTGCGGGCAGCCAACCCAAGGTGCTTCCCGGCTCACCAGCAAAGCTGATCCCAGCAGCCGACAGGGCACACATTGCAGCAAGGCACATCCATAAATAACGCATCGGTATTCCCGGAAATTGGAGGGGCCGACCTATCAGAAGTGGCACAAGGCCGATTATTTCATGCTAACCGCAATCAAAACCGTTTGGAAGATTCTCTCCAGTTGACCCTGTAATAACACCAGGGGCCCCGGAAATTACTCCGGGGCCCCTGGTGGCGTGGTGCATCCTTGCAGGGCTTATGTCACTTGCAGCGACGCCAAATGCTCAGGCAGTCACCCAAGTGATGGCGGCTCACAGGAACGCAGGGAATCTCGCACTCCACTGGCTCGCAGCAAACCGGCTCAAGATACTTTTCCACCCGGCAGCAGGTGCGGGTGCTATGGCAAGCTTCCATCCGGCAGGTGGTGACAGGAACTTGGCGCACACATTCTTCCACTACCATCTTGCAGGTGATGTGGGGAACTTGGCAAACCTTTTCCTCATACTCCATCCGGCAGACAGGTTTCCGAACCGTGTGGCACTGCTCCTCAGACACCATCTTGCAGACGGTATATGG
>CAIWHS010000622.1 GCA_903912515.1 uncultured Planctomycetaceae bacterium | reverse complement strand
CCCTGGCATTCGCCCAATCGGCTTCTAACTCCCAGCCCAGCTTCTCAAGCGATTCAACCATCACCTCGGTATCTTCGCTCTGGAGCAAACCACTAAGTTCACACGGTCCCCTGCTTGACCCCAAGGCCGCCAGCACAAGGGCACGGTTACTGACACTTTTGCTTCCAGGAACACGGCACTTTGCATTGACCGGCCCTTTGACGGGCTCAACCACTTGCACTTTCGGATAACAGGGTTGCACTTTTAAATTCCACAAATTTCAGAATTGCCACTCGTTAAGATGCGGCGGATAAGTCACACGCATCAGGCAAAGCCCGTGCGCAGGAGCAGTTGAACCAGCTTCCGATCTTTTACCCGACTCCATGACCGCCTTCACCGATTCCGGCTTGGCGGTGCCACGTCCAATTGGTAACAAAGTGCCAACTATGGCTCGAACCATATTGTAGAGAAACCCATTTGACTCTACTTCAATCCTGATCTGCCCATCTTCCCTATAAACGATCGCCTTAGTGATGGTTCGAATACTGCTTGCCCGATTGGGCCAGCGGGTCTCAAAGGCCCTGAAATCATGGGTTCCCAGCAAATATCCGGCTCCACAAGCCATCCTTTCCAAATCCAGCGCTCCCGTATGATGTAAAGCATATTTTCTGCCAAAAACATCCTGCTCCCACCCTTGGCAAATGGTGTATCGATACATCTTTGCCAAAGCCTGCCGTGTCGGGTCAAAATCCAAGGGGGCGTCAGCAACCGCCCTCACCACAATGTCCTCAGGCAACCTAGCCTGAATCGCCCGCCTCATCCGCTCTGTTGGCAATTTCAACGAGGTGCGAACGGAAACTACTTGCCCTTGGGCATGAACCCCAGCATCGGTCCTGCCGCTGGCCAGACAAAGCACATCGGGGTCCCCTAGTGCCACAAGAGAAGCCCGTAACTCCCCCTGGATAGTCCGCTTTTCTGGCTGTATTTGCCAACCAGCAAAGTCGGTACCATCATAAGCCACCAGGAGTCGCAAAACTCTGTCCCAATCAGCCACGGGAATTCGATTTCAACAAACCATCGCGCACAAGAACCTGGGCGATTTGAACTGCGTTTGTTGCTGCCCCCTTGCGCAAGTTGTCGGCAACAACCCAAAGGTTTAGCCCATTGGCAACCCCCAAGTCCTTGCGTAACCTGCCCACAAACACTTCGTCCCGTCCCTCGCATTGCAGCGGGGTTGGAGCTTCCTGTCGGCCATAATCATCCACCAACACAATCCCCGGGGCGTTTGCCAAGGCCCTCTTGGCCTCGTCAACTCCTATCGGCCTATGAAACTCCACATGCACTGATTCAGAATGGCCAACCCGAACAGGCACTCGCACTGTAGTTGGACTAACTAAAAGGGAATCATCCCCAAGAATTTTCCGGGTTTCCTTAACCATCTTCCATTCTTCTTCCGAATACCCGTCCTCTCCGGCTACCCAATCATGTGCAAGTACATTCCCTGCCAGTTGAGCAATGTGAGACTTGGCCCCAGGCACCGGTTCCCGCCTGCCAATTGCCAGCATTTGGCCATCCAAATCATCCAGCCCCTTTGCCCCTTTACCCGAACTGGCTTGATAAGTGCTGACCACAATCCGCTTGATCCCAGCCAAGTCATGGAGTGGCTTCAAAGCCACAACCATTTGAATGGTCGAGCAGTTTGGATTGGCAACAATCCCCTTGGGTATATTTTTCAACGCTTGGGGATTCACCTCCGGAACAACCAATGGCACTTCAGGATCCATTCGCCAAGCGCTAGAGTTGTCAATAACTATCGCCCCGGCTTTGGCAGCCACAGGGCTCCATTCTTTGCTAATCCCACTAGGGGTGCTCGAAAGCACAAGGTCCACCCCTTCAAAGTTTTTTGCTTCCAAAGCTAAAACCCTCAGGCTTTTGCCCTGAAATTCCACCTCTTTCCCGGTACTTCGAGCCGAGGCGAGCAGCCGCAGTTCACGCATGGGAAATCGCTGCTCGGCCAACACTTGCCGAATCAACTCGCCCACCGCGCCGGTAGCTCCAACAATCGCAACGCAGGGGTCCCCGCTGCTGGCCATCTTTAGCCATCCTTTTCTTTCGTATCTGCCCGAAATATTGCAATTCAGGCCTCCAGTTCCGTTATCCTGTCAAATCACGATTCCAATTTACCAAACCCCGGCCATTTCGGGGAATTTCAGGCAGGGCCATCCCTTGTCAGCTAACTTCAAACAACCCGCCGAACTCGACTGGTTCACAAATACCCCACCCAGTCAACAAAAAATTGACCAAGTCTGGATGTTAAGGGCCCTTCAACTGGCAAAAATGGGTGAAGGCAAAGTCGAGCCAAACCCCATGGTTGGCTGCGTGCTTGTTCGGGATGGCAATTTGGTCGGGGAAGGCTGGCACGACAGGTTTGGCGAAAATCATGCCGAAATAAACGCCCTGATTTCAGCTGGTAAAAACGCAAAAGGGGCCACGGCCTACGTGACCTTGGAACCATGCTGCCACCAGGGAAAAACAGGGCCCTGCACAAAATCTTTAATCGATGCGGGTATTCGAAAGGTTATCGCAGCCAGGACCGACCCCTTCCCGCTTGTAGCAGGCAAAGGGTTGGGCATTCTTAAAAATGCGGGAATTGAAACGCTGGCTGGTTGCTGCGACGAAGAATCCACAGCAATTCTTAACCCTTTTATTTGCCTCACTACCAAAGGAAAGCCATGGGTTATCGCCAAATGGGCCATGACACTGGATGGTAAAATTGCCAGTAGAACCGCTAAATCCAAATGGATCAGCTGCGAAGATTCTCGGTCT
This sequence comes from uncultured Planctomycetaceae bacterium, assembly GCA_903912515.1. Taxonomy (GTDB): domain Bacteria; phylum Planctomycetota; class Planctomycetia; order Gemmatales; family Gemmataceae; genus UBA6894. The sequence goes on along the minus strand of CAIWHS010000622.1, from coordinate 18,330 downwards.
TTGGTTCACCTTTGGCGAAGCCAAATGGATGCCATTTTGGTGGGAAGCGGTACCGCTCTGGCAGACAATCCCCTGCTCACTACCAGACCACCCGGTAACAGAATCCCCACCAGAATCGTTTTGGACCGGCGTGGCCGCCTTGATCATAAATGCAACTTGGTGCAATCCATTCAGGAAGCACCACTATTAGTGGCCACATCTACTGATAGCAAGCCGAGCTGGCGCGATGCTCTTGAAAAATCAGGGGCCAAAGTGTTGGTCATGAAAGGCAAAGGTGGCGATTTCCTCAAGGAATTACTCGATAATTTAGGAAAAAGCCGCATCACTAATCTCTTGATCGAAGGGGGCGGCGAAGTTTTCGGTTCATTTTTCGACAACTCATTGGTGGATGAAATACGGGTATTTATCTGCCCCACAGTTATGGGGGGCGCAAATTCCACATCACCCGTTGCTGGGCTGGGAGCAGTGCAACCTTGGGCTTTTTGGAATGACCCTTCACCACACATCCTAAAAGTCGGCCAAGATTTCCTAATCCGCTCCATCAGAAGGGATCTGAAACAGATTGTGGACAATTCGAAAAACCGAGGATAATCTTTTATTGATGCGTGCCCCTCCCCTCCGATGAAATTGTTCAAGGGAGCAACGGTCCGCCAAGGTTTTGTTCTTGGTGAATTTCGGTTTGATTGACTGAGGAATAGCCATGCCGCATGTGGTGACTGAACCGTGTCGTGATTGCAAGTACACCGATTGCGTCACCGAGTGCCCCGTAGAATGCTTCTACCAAGACGGGGACATGCTCGTTATCGACCCCAATGATTGCATCGACTGCGGAGCATGCATTCCAGCTTGCCCGGTTGAAGCAATTTACAGCGAAAGTAGCGTGCCCACCCAATGGCAAGAATATATCAACATTAATACTGAGCGCGCGAGCGTCCTTAAAGGCCAAGGTGCGCAACTCACCAAAAAGCAAGACCCTATGCATGGCCCACGCTGCAAAGGGTCCTGAGACTTATCAACCTAATTGAGTCTGCAAGCCCCCCGATTTCCGGGGGGCTTCTTTCTTTTGACCAAAATAACTTCAATAAAGCCACAGCAACTATTAATGAGTCGGAGGAGAGCCGCTCATGCGTTATCTGGAAAGAAGCAAACCAAAGACTGCAATTCTGTTAATTCAACTAGGCACCCCCGATGCCCCAGATACCCCAAGCCTAAAACGCTACCTGCGTCAGTTCCTTTCAGACAAAAGAGTGGTAGACCTCAATCGGGCTTTGTGGTGGCCAATTCTCCAAATCATTCTTTTTTTCCGCCCCAAAAAATCTGCCGAAAAATATAGAGAAGTTTGGAATCCGGAAACTGGTTCCCCCTTGATGCATTTCACTAAGATTCAGGCTCAAAAATTAGACGAACGATTCCCGAACAATCCGGTTTGCTTTGCCATGACTTATGGCAATCCTTCCGTCGATTCGGTCACAAAACAACTAATCGGCCAAGGATTCGAACAAATCCTGGCATTGCCCATGTACCCCCAATACTCCGCTACTACCACCGCCGCAGCTACGGATGCCCTTTTCCGTACCCTCCTGAATCCCTTACTTCGCCGTGTTCCAGCGATTCGAGTGGTCCCACCCCACCCCACCCACCCTGCTTACATCAATGCCCTCAAAACACGGCTAGAGGAAGAACTTTCAAAAATCGACTGGAAACCAGACCACATCGTTATCAGTTTTCACGGAATCCCCAAACGCTACTGCAAACTGGGCGATCTCTACGCAAGGGATGTCAAACAAACAACTTCCGCTTTGGTTAAAGCAATGCAATGGCCTAGGCATTATTGGAACCAAACATTCCAGTCGATTTTCGGACGAGAAGTTTGGCTAAAACCTTACACCAATGAATACCTTGAGGAATTGGCACGCGAGGGCAAGAAAAATGTGGTGGTCTTGGCACCAGGCTTCACGGCCGATTGCCTCGAAACCATCGATGAAATCGGCCGTGAATTCCGTGAAGAATTTGAGCACGCAGGCGGGGAAAAACTGCATTTGGTTCCATGTTTAAATGATCACCCTGCATGGATCGATGCCATGGAGCAAATTATTCGCGAGGAAGGGGCTGGCTGGATTTAGTCAAACGATTGACCGATCTGGCCTCAACCACTTTATAAGAGCAACCTGCTTGCCTGCACCACTGTTGCAGAGGGGTTTCACCTTTTGGCTGGTTCAAAACTACCACCCGAAGGCGTGGCATCGACTTTGACATTCTTCCCTGCAGCCGCAATAACCCATTCAATTCTTGGTGGCTTAGCTGGTCTTCATCGGTGAGAACTTGCACTACTGCGGGATTTGTCAAGAAAACTGCTCGCAAAGCTGCTGCCAAATCGGTACTCCCCACCGGTGATAGTTGTGCCAACTCCACTTGGGTGATTTTGTGTCGATCAGGAGTCCAAGTTGACCATCCTCCAGTAGCTCCCAATTCTCGGGCCTGCTGTGCAAATCCCCAAACACGCACCCTTGTACCCGGGTCCGTTTCGGACAATGCGCCAAGCAACTCACTTTTTGCTATTTCGAATTGTGAATGAATTCCCATGCTCAATGAGCAATCAATTAGCCAGGCAGACTGATCTGGCAACTGACTTGAATCAAACCATCCCCTCGTTCGGGTTGAGCCCAAGGTACTACCAAAAATATTTGCCCCTGGAGAGCCACTAAAGGGATTTTCGGCCCTTGGCGCAAAGCGCTCGGCAATTCCAATTGCTGACATTTGAATGGTAAATGGCACTAAATCTGCGGTTTCTTTGCTGGATGATTCTGCAACTAACCGATCTTTGTGGGCCCCCTCCCCTTTCGGCTCATCCCAAAAACAAACCAGCGAGTTCCCGCTTTTGTTTCCTACCTCACCTGTTTCTATCCGCCCACCTTCAAATAAAACCCAAATGATTGCCCCAACTCCCACTAAAAACCCATGCAAAACTGCTGAAATCGAAAACAGCTCCACCCAAGAATACTTTGGGCTAGTCTTTTTACTGGTCGAAACAAATGAAAATTCCATTCTCGAACCATTTTCAACTATTCTGGAAGCCTCAAGACCCTCCCACATATCACCCCTTAGCCACTGAAATCAACCCTATTGAACTTTCTTCTGAGCCCAAAGATTCAACAGTATATTTTGCGTTTCGGTCAGCAGACCTTTATGAATGTTGAAGATTGGTCTCAGGCAATTTTTATTAGGAAGAAGCAGATGGAAGAATTTCAGGCCCTGACAGCCGTTGGCCAACCCGGAGAAACCGAAGCATCCTTTTCAAGTAGGTTAAGCAGCTTCTGGACGGGAGTTTTGCGCAATAATCCCGAGCTTTTTGAAAAAATTTATGCCGAAACCACTGAATTTGAACAAGAAAAGGGCTGCCCAACTCGAAAATATGCCGTTGAACCAGATGGGGTGACAACTCTGTTGGAAGTGGCAAAAAGCAATGAAATTGCTTTTTTGCCCCCTGATCCTGATGAAACTTACACCCGCCACGAGGCCGTAGCCCCTGAGTGGTGGCAGATCGAACACTAAGGCCTCAATCCGCCTATCCCCCAATTTGCCATATCGCATAACCTTCAGGTCCAAAGAATTGGCTCAAGGGGTTACGAATCATGCGCGTTTTTATCAGTGCTGGTGAACCCAGCGGCGACCTTCATGGTGCCAACCTGATTAAAGCCCTGCGCCAGAAAAACCAAAATCTGGAAATTATTGGATTTGGTGGCACAAAAATGCAGGAAGAGGGGGCATCCCTCTTGGCCCATTGCGACCAATTGGAAGTGATGGGTTTCAATCAGGTTTTGCTCCGTCTACCGCAATTCATTCGCTGGGTTGGCCAAGCAGCCAGAATGATGCGTCTGTCACGCCCTCACGCGGTTGTGCTCATAGATTTTCCTGGCTTCAACTGGTGGATCGCCCAAAAAGCAAAAGATTTGGGTATCCCCGTAATGTTTTTTGTCCCGCCCCAAATTTGGGCTTGGGCCGGTTGGCGAATTAACAAGATGCGGCGGTTAGTAGACCGGGTACTTTGCAATTTTCCGTTTGAGGAAAAATGGTATCAAGAGCGTGGGGTAGATGCCCGCCTGGTGGGCCACCCTTATTTCGATGAACTAAACAAACGAAGTTTAAGCCCACAAAAGCTTGAACTTCTCCAAGGGCATGGTGGAAGGAAAATCGCTATCTTGCCTGGTTCACGCCGTCAGGAACTGCAATCCAACGGATCCACTCTACTCGCGACTGCTCGTAACCTGCGGGCGAAATATCCAGATGTCCATTTTGAAGTGGCCTGTCTTCGCCCTGCCCATGCACAAACTATGTCGGAATTGGGTCGTGCCCTCCAACTGCCGCACGATTTCCCCATCCAATACCGGGTGGATTGCACGCCCGAAATCATTTCCAAAGCCTGGGCCTGCATGTCTGTTTCAGGATCGGTAAGCCTTGAATTGCTGCATCAGGCTCTACCATCCCAAATCGTTTATCAATCCTCAGCCCATCTCATCAAGCTGGCAAGAATCATGATGAACTGCAAATACATCTCCTTGCCAAATCTATTGGCAGAAGAGGAAGTTTTCCCGGAAAGTTTTGATTATTTGGACCTAACCCAAACACTCACTAATCGCATGTCTGGCTGGCTGGATTCTCCAGACCAACTAGAAGGCTTACGCAACCGGTTGAAAAGCCTGTGGTCAACCGTCTTCCACCCAGGAGCATGCGACCGGGCCGCCGATGAGGTCCTTCAGATGATCAACCAAAAACAGGTTCAGCGTGCCGGTTAAATTTCGAATTCCCTAAAACCTTATGCCGCTTCTAAACATCAAGTTGAACATGGAGATGTCCCCAAGGTTCCCGCTACTCCGCAGCAAATCGGTCCAAGTGTAATCCCACTCAAAGCGAACGCCATACTGCAGCAGGCAAGCTCCCCATGGCACTTCCCGGTCTGCGTGAATAGCGGTGTAGAACGAACCGATCACTTCGTCCCGGTGGGGATAATCGGTCAGTTCTACTTTTCCAGAGCCCCAACGACCACCCAAGTCCCAACCTACTCTCAAATTGTCTGCGTCATCCGGTTGGTCCGCTGCACCCCAAAGATAAACCTCTCGCCCCAGGCCAAGGTTGACCGAAGTCAAATTCAAGCTGGCGATCCCCGTAGGAAGGTTTGTAATAGTGGGAAAGGGCCCACCATTCTGCTGAACCAAGGTCGGATTGTTGTTCCTTGGGTCAGGCATGTTGTGAAGGGTTGTGACTTTGTTCCGATTATTGCTATTGAAGTGGGTGTTTGAAATTCCCACATCCACTATCCATGCTTTGGTGGTTTCAGGGTTAAAAAAGAGGCTCCGCCCTCCTCCTTGAATTACCCAACCAGGGTTCAGGTTGTCGCCAAAAATGCTTCCCTTCAACGGGAAAGCCAAACCTGCTTGCCAGTAACTTTCAAAGCCAATGGGGCCATCACATGTCGAAGGACCACAACAGCCTGGTTGCTGTGATTTGATCAACCACTCTGAGGCAGTGTGGCGCCCAACCTGAGCCGTATTGGCAGGCCCATCTACCAAATCGTCCCGAAACGGCGCAGGATTTGGAGTTGTATAAGGCAAACTAGGCAACTCTTGGCCTTGGCTGTAAAAGCCAAAAACCAAAGCTACTCCTAGCACACAAGCATGAAGCCTTGTTCCCTTCATGCCCACCCCCCTTTAAAAACCATTGGCTAAGCCCTTAAAATCATGGGTCTAACCATTAATACCCAGCATGCTGAATATTCTTCGGCTAACAATCCTTTTCAAAAGTAGGAAAAAACCGTTAATACCGGTTAGGTTGTCTTTTTGGTTATTATCCTGAGGCTCCGCACTCATCAATTCAATTCAGGCTTAAACTTGGAAACTAAATTCCCACCTTTACCCGAAGCACTCCAAGGCATTGAAAAGCCTTGGGAAGTAAGCGAATTTTTAGCATCGGGGATTTTCCAAGCCTTCCCCGAATCCCCCCAAGGTAAATGGCAACCCGGCCTCCGATTGGCAGTGGAGCTTCTTAACCTTGGATATCCCCTGCCATGGCTTGGATTTTTAGATGATGTGGCCCAGTGGGCCTCCAACTCGTCACCCCCAAGGCCCCATTCAACCCACTTACACATCCCTGCAATCATAACCAAATTCATACGCCCTTATCGGGATCAGGTTATTGGCCGTCTTTTTTCCGACCCCGGCTGCCTGGCTTTAAAAAAATCTTTAAGTTCCCAGCCCGCAACTGAGCAAATTCGAAGCCTTGCATGGCTTATAACTCAATGGCATGAAGCCAAAGTTTGGCAAGGTAAATTGATGGTTCCAGGGCAACTGGCATCATTGAAATCCCAAGGTGCAACAACTTTGGAATCAAAGGCCCTTTCTTTGATAGGCAATATCACCCAAGAAAAAAATATTTCGTTAGAAAAAATAATTAAAAGCATAATTAGTCAATTCTCTAAAAACATCGATATATACAAAAATCAATATGCTGCAGCAATCAATTCAGGCCAGTCCACTCTTCACCTGGCGCAGATTACTGGGCTACGGCAAATCCAAAAGGCTAAAGATGCCCTCTTCAATGCACCTCCATGGGATACGCCCATTCTAAATTCTGAGAACCACCAAACCGAAAGCCATAAGCTAACTGACGATATTCTCCCAGTTGGTGGCTATAGCTCTATTTCGAATAGGGGCCGGTTTGAAAGCCTGCTTCCCTCCCAACTAGCCTTTTGGGATGAGAAAATTGGTGACTCCGACTTATTCACTTACAAATTTGCACGAGACGAACTTTGGTATTATTCCCGCGATGAAAACACTATCCGCAAACCAGCGCTTGAATTGGCAATCGTTTTCCATCCGGGCATAACCAACGCAACCACATGGAATCCTTTCTATGGATTTCAAAACCTAACCATACTCACAGCCGCATTGCTCAAAGCAATAGAACACCTCGAAAATCAACAGGAATCCCATTCCTTTAAATTCCGCTGGATTTTCAACCAATCAACGACAAAAGACCATGGTTCAAATGGGCAAAAAAACACCAGCTTGGAAAACCTCCTGACAGTTTGTTTGGGCATCCGCATCAAGCAAAAAATTCACACCATCGAAACCATGACTGAATCCGAAATCCGAAATGATCTCGAAACTCAACGCATTGGAAGTGATCTCCGAATCGTTGAATGCCATCCCTTTTTGGACCAGGCAATTCATTCCCAAATCGACAATCCGTGGATCCTCAAGGTAGTTCCCGACAATAGCCAGTTCCGGGTGCTTTTTCAAAACAACGAACTCACCCCAGATTACTCCCACAAAGACAAGAAAATGGCTTGGCTGGCTAACCTGCTTTCCTTCTGGACTCAGGCACCTTTGTCGACCATTCCGCCATATTCCGTCCAAAAACCATTTTCCCGGTAAGATGAACGGAAATGCCTCCCAGGGAGAAAGTGCGCCATGATCAAGTTGCTGGGTTATTGCCTGCTGGTTGCTTTCCAAGGCTCTAGTGGCAGTTCTGGGTTCCAGGGCAACAGTCAAATGGCCGTCAGTTCAAACGGCAAATTATTGGCCATTACTTGTACTGATTCTGGAACCTTGGCCTCGATAAACCCCGCAACCATGACACTTCGTTGGGAATCTTTGGTGGGAATTAGACCAGAAAGCACGATCTTTATCGGTTCAGGCACAGACCTGGCAGTCACCGTTTATGACGAAGACATGGTTATAATTCTCGACGGTGAAACTGGAAAAATCAAAAACCGAATTCAGGTACCTGATGAGCCTTATGGAATCATTTCCAACGCATCAGGAACAAGGCTTTATGTCTCCCACGAATACCCTGGCAAAGTTAGCGAGATTGATCCCAAAGAAGCCAAAGTAATACGCGTGATGAACGCTGGGTCTCGCCCCCGCGGCATTGCCCTGCACCCCTCTGAAAAAACAATCTATGTTTCCGAATTCCTTACAGCCGCTATGCATGCGATTGATATTGAAAAGGGAGAGCTTTTCGATTCTTGGAAGGGTCAGCCTAGCGATAATTTGGCCAGACATTTGTCTATTCATCCAAAACGCCCTAAGGCATATGTACCCCACATCAGGTCACGAACCACCGTGATCGACGGTACAGGTTCAATTTTTCCACAACTAACAATTTACGATTTGGTACCGCCCTCCGAAGGAAAGCGGCGCAAATCGTTTGGAATGGACACATTCAACGGCGTCTATGTGGTCACCAATCCTTGGGAAACCGCACTCACCTCAGATGGCAGGAAACTATTTGCCCTTTATTCGGGTACCGATGATATGAATGTCTGCCAAATTGTGGACGACGACTACAAGGAAATTGAACGCTCTGGCAGGGCCATTGTCCGTGTTGGCAAAAACCCCAGGGCAGTCCGAGTTTCTAGGGACGATGCATTTGTTTTTGTTCACGACAGTTCTGACTACGCCATCAGAAAACTCGATGCCAACACCATGGAACTGCTTGGAAAAGTCCAACTCCCCAAGCCAAACCGGTCTGAAGAATGGATCCGCGGCCGTTACCTTTGGAATAGTGCCGATTCCCCCATGAGTAGTCGCCGTTGGGTAGCATGCTCCTCATGCCACCCAGATGGCCAACCTGATGGTCGTATTTGGAATAATCCTGAAGGAAAAAGGAAAACCCCGCACTTAGGTGGCTTGGCTCATACCCACCCGTTACATGCGTCTGCCGATCGCGACGAGGTTCAGGATTTCGAATACACCATTCGCAGCAAACTGATGCTGGGACAGGGACTGCTACGGGAATCGATCAAACTGCGCCGAGGATTCAATAAAACCGAGCTTGAGGAAAAGACAGCCGGTCGGTCCCCCGATCTCGATGCATTGGCCATTTACACGAACTCTTTCGAATTCACCAGCCTTTCCCCATATGCGCTGGGCGAAGGCAAGCTGAATGATCAGGCCCTAAGGGGAAAAACCCTGTTTTCTGATTCCAAGGTTGGCTGCGCCACTTGTCACTCAGGCCCCTTTTATTCCGACAGTAACTTGGCCAAAATGACACTTCACGATGTGGGAACCGGCCATTCAGACACCTCCGAGCGCATGGGAAACAGTTACGACACCCCTACCCTTTTGGGGGTATACCGAACAGCTCCGTACCTTCACGATGGCGTTGCCCCAACTTTAAAAGATCTCCTCACGACCGCAAACAAAGGCGACAAACACGGCACCACCTCTCACCTGAACTCCGCCCAAATTGACGATTTGGTTGCTTTTTTGCAGGCTCTCCCCTTCGAAAAGCCTCCATCCAAAACAGAAAACACCGTGAAATACCTTGACTCCGGTGCACCCGCTCCAGCAAAAGCAAAATAGCGCGGCGTAACCGTGCATTTTTTCCTGAAGGATCCGAGATGAGTAATCCCCACCTATCACGCCACAAGTCCGCCATCGGCTTTGCCCAAAAAGCCGCGGCAAGCGCCATGGCGCTCTTCGATACCGATTTGCAGATCGAAATCAAGGAAGACCAAAGCCCGGTCACCATTGCTGACAAGCAAGCAGAAGCCATACTCCGTGACAACTTGTCGACGGCATTCCCCGGAGATGGATTCCTGGGTGAGGAATATGGTGACCAAAAGGGCACAACCGGCTACCGTTGGATTATTGACCCCATCGACGGGACTAAAAACTATATCAGAGGCATTCCCATTTGGGGCACCCTATTGGGTTTGGAATTTGAGGGTGATCTCATCGGAGGTATTGTAGTCGCCCCCGCCTTGGGCCAAACATGGCACGGCCTCAGGGGGGAAGGCGCTTACCGAAATGACAAACGCATCCATGTAACCGATGCGCCTACCCTGAAGCAAAGCCACCTTTTTTATTCCAGCCTAACTTGGATTCAAAAATCAGGTCGTACCAAGGGCTTTCTTGACCTTATCGACAATAGCGAACGCCAGCGTGGTTTTGGCGATTTCTATGGGTTCATGCTTGTGGCCCAGGGAGCTGGTGAGGCAATGATCGATCATGGCCTCCATGCTTGGGATGTTGCTGCCCTCAAGCCTATTCTTGATGAAGCAGGTGGTATGCTTACTAATTGGGACGGAAATTTTTCCGTCGACCGTTCAGATGTCGTCGGTTCCAACCGCCTAATCCACCCACGCCTCCTCGAGTCACTTCGAGCATGACCAATTCTTTCGGCTCCATTAAACCACTAATTTGGCATGGCGATGCCCAAACGGGGTGGCTGGAGATGCTGGACCAAACCCAGCTTCCCACCACCCAAACTTCTGTTCATTGCCGGTCTACCGAAGGGGTCTATGACGGAATTAAAATGCTTCGCGTTCGCGGTGCGCCAGCGATTGGCGTTGCCGGTGCCTATGGTTTGGTTTTGGCGGCACAGCAAATCCAATCGCCAAACGCCGCTGATTTTCTCTCCGAATTAACCAAGCAGGCAAATTGGCTAAATTCAAGCCGGCCAACCGCAGTCAATTTATCTTGGGGCCTTGCCCGCCTCACACGGCTTGCTTCCTCAATGCCGATTTCCCTTTCACCATCAGACCGCAGAAATCAGCTCCTCGCCGAGGCTCACTCCATTGCTTTGGAAGATGCAGCGATGTGCAAGGCCATGGCCCAACACGGTTTGGCACAAATCCCACAAGACGCCGGCATCCTCACCCATTGCAATACAGGCATCTTGGCCACTGCAGGTGAAGGTACAGCATTGGCTGTGATTTACGCCGCCCACCGCGCTAAAAAAAATATTCAGGTATTTGCCGACGAAACCCGTCCTTTGCTTCAGGGCTCCCGACTTACAGCATGGGAGCTCCAGCAGGCAGGCGTACCTGTAACTCTCCTTTGCGACAACATGGCAGCCATGGTAATGCGTCAGGGCAAAATTCAAGCGGTATTGGTAGGTGCGGATCGCATTGCAACCAATGGGGACACCGCCAACAAAATAGGCACTTACTCTGTGGCGGTTCTGGCCAAATTCCACAATGTACCCTTCCACGTAGTTGCTCCAACCAGCAGTTTTGACTTGGGAATCAAAGACGGAACCCAAATCCCCATTGAGGAACGATCTCCCGAGGAAATCATTTGCGGATTCGGCAAAGCTACAGCCCCTCCCCATGTGAATGTTTACAACCCCGCCTTCGATGTAACCCCTGCGGAACTGATTAGTTCGATCATCACCGAGGCCGGAATTATCCAGCCGGTAACTTCGGAAAACATTCGAAAAACCTTGGGGGAAAGATGGAAGCCAGGGCTGTGAACCCTCTTTGTTTCCGGTAAAATAATGTGAGGTATTTGGGGATACCATCCGTTATCCCCCTACTTCTTACAAAACTCCTTTTCAAACTGCATTCCAGGAGTGCGACTCATGCGACGTGTAATATTCGCCACTTTGGCTGTTTTACTTGCCTCAGGCGGCCTTATGGCCCAAGAATGGGGCAATCTGAAGGGCAAGGTTGTCTTCGGGGGCGACGCTCTCAAGTCTGAAACCGTAAAAATAGACAAAGATCAGGATCATTGCCTTTCCAAGGGGGAAATCCCCTCTGAAAAGCTCGTGGTGGACCCAGCCTCCAAAGGTGTCCGATGGGTTATGGTTTGGCTGGTCGATTCCAAAGATCCCAAAGCCGCCCTGCCTGTTCACCCTTCCCTTAAGGAAACCGCAGACAAGGAAGTGATGGTTGATCAACCTTGCTGTAAATTCGAGCCTCATGTTTTGGCCCTTCGTGAAGGCCAAACCTTGGTGGCAAAAAACAGCTCACCCATTCCTCACAATGTGAATTTGGTGAGCACCGGCAAAAATCCCTCCAAAAATGAGATCATTCCCCCTGGTCGCGCCGTGAAGGTTGATGGCTGGGTTGCGGCTCCTTCCCCCACCTTGATCAAATGCGATATTCACCCTTGGATGATGGGCTATATTCGCGTTTTCAATCATCCCTACTTTGCGGTCACCAATGAAAAGGGGGAATTCGAGATTAAGAATGCCCCGGTTGGAAATTTCAATCTCGTCGTTTGGCAGGAAGAAGCGGGCTGGGTGACCGGCGACCGCAAAGGAACTCCTGTAACCATCAAGGCCGATGGCGGAACCCCGATTGAGATTCCACTTAAAGTAAAGTAATCTGCTTATTAACAATTCATTACTATTTAGATCCCCGCAATGACTTTGCGGGGATTTTTTATTCCTTTTCAAGGCAATATAAACTGCCTTTTTGCGTGCCAATCACAAGCCTGCCGTTGGAAATGGCCGGTGAGGCAGAAATTCCGTCATCCAGTTCCAAAACGCCTAATTGTTTCCCTGTTGCCAAATCCAGACTATAGAGCTTGCCATCCAGGCTTCCGACATGGACCACTTGGTCCATGGTAACTACAGGGGATCCGTCCACTTTGCCTTTTGTTAGAACAGACCAAATCTGTTTTCCGGTCTTGCGGTCAAAGGCATGAATGCGATTGTCCCGACATCCAACCACCACCAAATCTTTGGCAATTGACGCTGAAGAAAAAAATTCTTGCGGTCGGTTCTCCGCCTGAAATCGCCATGCGATTTCACTTTTCATCCAGTCCACCCTTAAAAACTCACGATTCATGGTCCCTATAAACAACTGATCGCCGTCCACTGCCACCGTAGCACCAGTCTGACCTCCCAAATCAACCTTCGATTCTTCTTTCCCGTTTTCAATGTTTATCACATGCAAGGTGCTGTCACACCCCGCAGCAAATGTTTTCCCGCCAGCAACTGCAGTCGATCCGTAATACGGCCCCTCAGTTCGAAACTCCCATAACAGCTTTCCAGTTTTATCCATGCAACGAATCGTCTCATCTTGCGCCCCAAAAAGTATTTTCCCCTCGGCTACGGTTGCTCCTCCTGAAATCTCACCCTTGGTCTCGTAGGTCCATTTCACTTTGCCGTTTTTGCCTTCAACAGCATAAAATTTCCCGTCGATGTCCCCTACATAAATGTCATCCCCATCCCAACAAACAGGGGCCTTAATAGGCCCGGTTTTTACCTTCCAAACTTCTTTTCCGTTCTCCAGGTCCACGCAACGAATGGATCCGTCCATCCCGCCAACAACAACCCTTCCTTCACGAACAGCGGCAGTACTTTCAACTGAATCAAGGCCCTCCACCTTCCAGCGAACCTTCAATTTTCCACCAATTTTGCTTTCGGACAGCCCTTTTTGAGCTAGATCACCGCGAAATACAGGCCATTCATCACCTGTGCATAATCCCACCAACATTACAGACAAGCCAAAAACCAACGAAAACCCAATCACCCGAATGGACATCAGACTTCCTCCCGTTTTTCAAACTTTGGTCAGCAGAGTACGCAGGAAATCAATTTAGAAAGCGGCTTGATAAATCTCGATAAAATCTTTTTCGGATACCGGCCGTGGGTTGAACTTACCCGTCCATTGGTCAAAAGCTTCCTCGGCCAAAATCGGAAAAATACCCTCACTCACACCACAATCCCTCAGCCGAGTTGGCAAGCCTGCGGATAAGGCAAACTTTTCTACCAAAGTTGCCAATTCGTCAGCCGGTCGAATGCCAGGCAATCCTGCCAAACGGGCCAGCTCGGTATAAGTGCCAACTGCCACAGCGCTGTTGAAACGTAACACGACAGGCATCATGATCGACACCGCCAGACCATGCACAAGGCCATAATGTGCGGTGAGAGGGTTCGCGCTGGCATGGCAAGCACCAAGCATGGATTGTTCAATTGCCGCCCCTGCCAAATAAGCCCCCCACTGCATGGTTGCAACGGTGGTCAAGTTGGCCGAGTCTTGCATCATTCCGGCAAAGGAACTCGAAAGCAATCTCCAAGCTTCCCAAGAGTAGAGGCGCGAAAGCGGCGAGTGTTTCAGGGTGACACTAGATTCCAAAGCATGGGTGATGGCATCCAAACCACTTACTGCGGCCACTCTTCTTGGCTGGCTGGTTGCTAACTCTGGGTCAAGAATCACAGTGTGAAACAAAAGCTGGGGATCACCGCAGGCCATCTTCAAATGGCTCTGCCTTTCCTCAATAACCGCATACGATTGCGATTCTGAACCAGTGCCGGTTGTCGTTGGAATTCCAACCATGGGCAGTAGTTTACCCTTGGCTTTTCCATACCCCCGATAATCAACCATTTGACCGCCACTGAACGCCAAAAGGTTGGCAGCCTTGGCAGTATCCAGAGCACTCCCGCCACCCAAGGCAACAATCAGATTTGGTTTTTCTAGCACCAACCTGTCAGCAAGCCGCCTAACCACCAACGAATCCGGATTTTCCTGCACATCCGTCAAAAGAATCACGCGAAAACCTGCAGATTCCAATAGCCTTTGGGTGTGAGCAGGATATCCATGCTCCATTAGGCCAGGGTCTGTGACTAGCCAAACAGTCCCCGTACCCAATTTAGCCGCTATTTCAGGCAAACCGGCTAAGCTTCCGGCCCCGGTGTGTAACCTAGGGCTGGATCGGGGCTGGCGCTTCTCAATCAGGGCAAGTCCCTCAAACACCCGCATGCCGCTTGAGCGGTGCCTGGGCAAATGCACGTTGCTTGTAAAGGTGTGTAAAAAGATTTCCTTCGTGGGGTTGATCCCACATCAGGATATTGGTGCGCAGGGGACCAACATTTAACCTGTCAATATTCCTGCAGCTAAGAAGTTTCTCAATAAATCCAACATCCTCGGTGATGACCGAAGCAACCAGAGTTGGGCCAATCAATTCCAAAATTTCATCTTGATCGGCCTCTACCACGCTCGCGTAGGGAAAAAGAAATTCCTTATTCGCCAAGGGGTGCTGGTGCGAATCGCACAACACCACCGAAGGTTGCAACCAGGCGCATCGCCCCTCCTTATACAACCTTGGTGTCCCACGATGCTTTAAGACCAAGTCTTCAGCGCCGGGATTTGCCAACAATCCATCTATCATGCCCGAAATCCGGTCAGCAATATCTGGATTTGCGAAAGCGGACAATTCGGCATCGGGATTATCCCACGCCCTCGGTTTGACCCGTGCCATCTTTTCGGCCATGGCCTCAGCGATTTCGCGACCATGACGCGGCGTCCATACCCCAGATGCATTCACGCAGGCCCGGCCCCCGTTCGCACAAACGCTCTCGACAATTAAATCGATATAGTCCGGCCAATTGTCAGCAGCATCCTCTCCCAAAATTACTTTGCTATAACCAGGCCCGTGTAATTCCACCCGATGATCATTCTTGTAGGGATCTGTGGTAGTGCTATCGCCAAACAGCAGACTTCTGCCGGTTCCGCGCAAAATCTCACCGGCCCCACTATGGTCTGTGGGATACATGTTCAGGGCGCCACCCGGAATTCCTGCGGCCTTGAATGCCTGTAAAACCCTGTAAGGAGTCCACGGCTCTTCGCGACCAGGTTTCAAAACCAACGGCATTTTTAATGCGATTGAAGGCACCCAAAGGCTGTGGACCCCTGGTGAGTTACTCGGCAAAATCGCGCCCAAACTACTGGTTGTGGGGTAAAAACACATCATTCGACCGTCTTGGACCAAATGGCCCTGATCCAAAACTCTCAAATCCATGCCACGGGTCAAACCAGCTAAAATTTCATCAATATGTTCAAGAACATATTGCACTTTACCAGCATTCCGACGGCAAAAAACAATCGGGGCTCCCGTACTTCCCGACAGGTTTCGTAAATAGTCTTCAAAAGACTGGATTCCATCTCCAAGGGGCAGCTCAGCCGTCGCAAACAATTTGCCAGCCAACTTCACCTTCGCAAGCATTTCTGCCGCAGGAATTGCCTGAAGTTCCTTCCGCGCCGATTCCAATTTCGATAGGTCGCGGGCTATCATGCTGCCCGTGACTTGGCTCACCTCAGCAAGGGGATCCCCCGTCACATGGTGCACCAGAGTCGTTTTTTCTAGGCTTTTATATGGGTTCCCCTGACGAATCGCCGGAATATGAATCATTGGTCAATCCTTGCGCGATGGGCTTAATTAAATCGCCCGGCCGCTCCCGACCGGGCATCAATCAAATGCATTAATAGACGCCAACTACAGTAGTGGAAGCTAATTCGCTGAAAGGCCTAACTCCACTGACACCATCCCAAGGGTACTTTTCGAACGGCGCTTCGCGCTCGCCTTCATCTCGCTCAGCAAATCGCGGAACAAAGAATTCCCGGGTGAGGGTGGTCAACAACACCCTGCCAGTTTCCCCATAACCGACTTTTTTGGAGTAATCCTTGGGCTCTACAACCTCGATCACAGCGCGTGGTTGAGGTGCGTAGTACGAAATTTTGAAACCATCTTCAGGGCCGATTGGCTTCGAACAAGCTAACCCCATCAGCGTGTTACCATAAGTGGGTGTCATATAAACCTCACCGTTATCTAACATTTCTTCATAGGCCTCGCGGGTGAATTGCGGGGTGAATTCGGTACCACCCGAAAAAATCCCAATGATACCCGCGGCCTTGATGCTTCGGAGCCCACCCGCAGGAACCTTTTTACCTAAGGACCTATACTTTTCTTCCAGCTTGCCGTTGCGAATTGCCTCATCAAGGGCTGAAAGAAGTTTCGGGGTTGTAAACATGCACTGGATGTTATGACCGCCAGCAAGAACACTCAAAGTTTGGTCAATGCAATGCTCTTTGTACAGGTTTGCCTGCTCAAAATTCTTCATCTTGATCAGCTTCACCACCCAGCGTGGATCAAGATCAACACAAAAACTGATACCTCCCCGATGCTGGGCAAGGTGTTCAATCGCCAGCCGCAATCGCCTTGGCCCCGAGGGCCCAAGCATTACCCAATTAGCTCCCCTTGGAAAATATTGATCGGGCAGCGTCTCTGACATCATCTCGTAGTCGATGCGGAAATCATCCATCACCATGCGGCTTTTCGGCAGTCCGGTGGTGCCACCAGTTTCAAACACATAAGTGGGCCGCCCTTGGAATCCCTTGGGAACCCAACGGCTGATCGGCCCGCCACGCAGCCAATCATCTTCAAACGCACCAAACAGATGAAGGTCGTTAAACCCTTTCACATCTTTTAAAGGGTCAAACTTGTAAGACTTGGCCATCTCCAGCCAAAAGGGTGTTCCTGTTTCGGCACTGAAGTGCCAGCGCACTATGTCGACAATATGTTTGTCGAGCTCTGCCTTGGCTTGATCAACTTTTTTGGCAAGGGCCACAGTTGGATCAAAAAACCTTGCAGGCGAAAAATAATCAACCTTGTCGTAAACCTTTTGGCTGCTCAACTTCGATCTCCCAATTAATTCACCGCGCCCCTATGGCAAAAAGAGTGGTACCGTTGTGGATGTAGAGAACATTCCCTGCCACACACGGAGGAGCTTTCAAACCCTGCTCCATTTCTATTTTAGTTAGCTCTTTCTTCTCTTTCCCGTGCTGGAAGACAAAAAGATCTCCCGAATCAGTACCCATTAAAACTCGACCATCCACAACAAATGGACTGTTCCAAGTTCCATCTTTCAGATCATGTTCCCAATGTTTTTTGCCGGTTTTCGCATCAACGCAGTGCAGATAGCCGTCCAATTCGGCTGCGTATAGCAGGCCATCAGCCACTGCTACCGTGCTTAAGGATCGACCAAAAGCCACCTCACGCCCGTCTTCTGGTTTGGGATTTAAGGCCCCTCCAAGGTGCCACACCAAACCAGATTTTTCGTTTGCACCTTCCGGCAGAAACTTCTGGTCCACTGGGGTCAAATCCCTCACTCCGTCCGGCCCAGCAATTCCTGCTTTAACTGGATCGATGCACCACAAATGCCCCACACCGGGTCCGTCGTCTGGATTGTTACCCACACTCGCATACAAGAATCCTTCATGAAAAACAGGCGTACCCATCACATAACTTTTATCCCCGCGACCGCCTGGCTTGAAGTTGGTGCCCTTGGGGTTGCAGTCAAATTTCCATAATTTCTTGCCTGTTTCTGGCTCAAACGCATAAAGCCAACCATCACCACCTGGAAAAACCACCTGCTTTTTTCCGTCCAGCTCAAAACCCACTGGGTTTGACCACTGGCCCTCCATGATATTTCCACCAGGGCTCGAATCTTTCCAAGCAACCTTTCCAGTGTTGCGGTTCACCGCGACAAAACTGGGAGCGCTTGGCTCAGGGACTTTGTGTGTCTCCGGATCAACGCCATGTCCTGTTACCACAAAAACCATGTCTCCCATCACCAACGGGGAACCAATGGCTAAAAAGCATGGGAAAACTTTCAATTCGGAAACCATGTCCAGTTTCCAAACTTCCTTGGCTTTACCTGTTTTTTCATCACCGGCAACATCTATGCAAACCAACTCAGCCCGGTTTGAAATGTAATACAGCCGGTCTCCTACCACTGCTGGAGTGCTTGCAACTCCTT